>JBAZPE010000036.1:0-9824 GCA_041648375.1 Burkholderiaceae bacterium
TGTGGCACGCGTGGGCTGCACGCCAGCGGGCAGCCACTTGTCCCAGACTTCATTCATGCCGGCGAAGTCGCGCTCGATGTCCTTGAGCCAGATCTGTGCGGTCAGCATGCGCGTTTTGTCGCTGCCACCCTTGGCCAGGTAGGCTTCGATTTTTTCCAGCACCTGTGCGGTCTGGCCCTTGATGTCCTGCGTGGCATCGCCAGCGGTCAGTCCACCGACGTATACGATGCCGTTGGCCACAACGACTCGGCTCATGCGTGCGTTGGATTCGATGCGGGTGATGTCTGTCATGGTTGAACTCCAGGTGTTGCGGTTGGAAAATCGTCTCGCGTGGCAGCCAATTCCGCCAGCGTAATGGGTTTGATCGGTGGACGGATTCGATAGTAGCCCACCTCTGCGGGGCTCACACCGCGCGCCTGTGCGATCACTTCGGTCACGGTCAGACCACACATGCGTCCCTGGCACGGGCCCATGCCGCAGCGACCAAATGACTTGGTCTGATTCGGACCGGCACAGCCGATATCGACATAGCCTCGAATCGCACCTGCGGTAACTTCCTCGCAGCGGCACACCAGCACATCGTCGGCGGGCATGCGGTTGGCGTCCTTGGGACGATACAGCGCGTCCAGAAAGGGGCGGATACGCAGGTTCTTTTCGATCGATGCGGCAAGCGGTGCCGCCAGGCGGTCGGCGTCCGGGCGCGTGAGCCGGCCGAGGTCGGTCAGTGCGGCCAGGCCTGCCAGCTCGCCCTGCAGGGCGGCCACGGAAGCCCCCCCGATGCCACGTCCATCACCCGCGATCAACACGCCATCGATGCCGTCGAGCCGACCTTGGGCGTCGGCATCCGGACGCCAGCACAGTTGTGCGGTGTCCCAGGTGTGCTTGGCACGCAATGCCCAGGTGAACTGGGTGTTGGGCACCACGCCCTGATGCAGCAGCACCAGGCGCGTTGCCAGGCGATGCGTGCGTCCCTGGGCATTGAAGGTCAGGGCACGTGCTGCATCTTCACCTTCGACCGCCAGGTTCGTGGCCCCTTTGTAGAACGGCACACCGGCGCGTTTAATGGTGTTGATCAGGCCCAGACCTTTCTTCAGGTAGGGCCAGGCCGCCAGTGCGGCCGGCAGATGGGGCAACGCACGGCGGTAGTCCTCGCCTGTCGTGGTGTCCACGATCGCGGCGATCGGTTGGCCGGCGCGCACATATTGCCACGCAAGCAAGTACAGCAGCGGACCGCACCCTGCCAGCACGGCGGGTTCGCTGGGAACCGTATCGGCGCTTTTCAGCAGAATCTGTGCAGCACCTGCCGTCATCACGCCGGGCAAAGTCCAGCCCGGAATCGGGAAGGGACGCTCCATGGCGCCACTGCACAGGACGATCTGCTTGCCCTTGAGGGAGTGAGACGCACCGTTTTCAAGATAATTGACCACGCCATCACGGGTGACCTGCCAGACCGCCGCGCGGGTAATGTGGCGAGCCCCGCTGGCCTTGAACGCGTCGGCCGCGGGCCGACCCGCAGCATAGTCAGGCCCCAGGCGATCGAGCCTGGCGCTGGAGGCCTGCAGGATGCTGCGCCAGATTTGCCCTCCAGGTGCCGTCTGCTCGTCCAGCAGGACGACGCTGGCACCGCGCTGGGCGGCCACGGTCGCGGCAGCCATGCCGGCAGGACCGGCACCGATGACGATGATGTCGACAGATTCACTCATGGCTGACCGCCTCCTTGGCGTCTAGTTGCACGCGGCCTTCCTGGCTTCGGATCGTCATGCCTTCGGCCACCGGGATCAGGCAGCTTTGCCGATTGGGCACCCCATCGATCTCGACCAGGCATTCGAAACACACGCCCATCATGCAGTAAGGCGCACGCGAATCGCCACTGACCGGCGAGGCGCGCAGTCGCGATTCGCCGGCGCCCAGCAAGGCGGCTGCGACCGTGGTGCCAGGCACGACGCGCTTTTCCACGCCATTGAAGGAAATGCGCACCGAGCGTGCGGCGGCACACTCGGGCAGTACGGTGAACAGATCAGTGGCCATTGTTGAACTCTCGATTGGGATCCAGAAAGCGGTCGCCGGCGAAGACATCCAGCGCCGCAGGTTTGTGGCCGCCGGCTATCCAAGGCGCGAGCCGCAACGCATGGGCTGCAGCTAAGGTCACGCCGCTGTGACAGGTCGCCACGAACGCCCCGGGATGGGTCGACGACTCCTGATAGATCGGAAAGCCGTCAGGCGACATCACGCGCAAGGCGGCCCAGCTGCGAATCAGATTCAGGCCAGCCAGTTGGGGAAAGCAAATGATGGCGCGCTGGGCGATGCGCGCCAGCACATCGGTGCGGGTGGTGTCGTCCAGGCCCATGTCTTCCAGAGAGTCGCCGATCTGGATGGTGCCTTCGTCGGTCTGACGCACGAAGATCGTGGGATGCTTCAAAAAGGGTTGCACGCGCTCGCCCACCAGCACCTGGCCCTGATTGGGCTTGACCGGTGCGTGCAGTCCCACTTGCGCGGCAAGGTCCTTGTTGCCCAGGCCCGCGGTGAGCAGCAGGCGTGGCGCCTGCCAGGTGTCGCCTGCGCTTTGCACCGTGTAGATGCCGTCGGCATGCGTCACGGTTTGCACGCGACGCTCGACCTTGTAGATCGCACCGCGCTTGTCACAGGCCAGATGCATGGCGTGGAAAAGCTTCAACGGATTGACATGACCATCCATGGGCGAATAGCTCGCGCCATACACCTGCGGCCCCACACCCGGCAGACGCTCGCGCAGCTCCGCCTGGTGCAGCATTTCGTAGCGGTAGTCCTCGCCCACGGCGTCGCGCAGGCTTTGCAATCGATGCGCACGGTCGTCGAATTCTTCCTGCGTCAGGCAGAAGTGAAAGCCCCCGTTTTGCTGCAGCTCGACGTTCACGCCGGTTTCGGCGAGCAGGTCGGCGGCGAATGTCGGCCACAGCCGAGACGATCCCAATGACCATTTCGCGTACTGAGGCGTACCGTAGCCCTTGCCCTGCACCCACACCAGGCCGAAGTTGCCACGCGAGGCCCGAAAGGCGATATCGCCTTCGTCCAGCAGCGCCACGTTCAAGCCCTGCTTGAGCAGCCCGTAGGTACAGGCGGCCCCCACCAGGCCACCGCCGATCACAATGATGTCGCTCTTGTAGTCCATCGATTCAACCCTTTCCAACCAGCACGCGATCCAGGCCCACCAGACGATCCATCACAAACATCACGATCAGCGTGGCGACGATCAGCACGGTGGACAGGGAGGCCACCAACGGATCGATGCTTTGCGAGATATAGCTGTACATGGCAACAGGCAACGTGGTGGTGCCGGGCGTGGCCACGAAGATGGTCATCGTTACTTCATCAAAACTCTGGATGAACGCCAGCATCCAGCCGCCAGCCACGCCGGGTACGATGAGCGGCAGCACAATGCGACGGAACACCGTGGCCGGGCTGGCGCCCAGCGAAAGTGCCGCCAGTTCGGCGTCGCGTTGCAGGCCGATGACCGAGGCCAGCGTCAGGCGCAGGGCATAAGGGAAGACGACGATGACGTGGGTGAGCGAGAGCCAGCCGAACGAGCCCGACAGGCCGGCCAGGTTGAAGAAGCGCAGGAAAGCGATCCCCAGCACCACGTGCGGAATCATCAGTGGCGACAGGAAAAACGCCATGAGCGCGCCCCTGCCGGGAAACCGATAGCGTGCCAATGCCAGCGCCGCAGGCACGGCGAACACCACCGCGACGGAGGCGGCCACGAATGCCAGCCACGACGACATCAGAAACGCATCGATGAATTGCCGCTGTTCCAGAATGGCTTCGAACCACCGCAACGACAGGCCATCGACAGGCAATGAGATATAGCCCAGCGACGTAAAGGAGACCGCCACCACGACGACCAGGGGCGCCAGAATGAACAGGATGAACAGCGTGTGGAAGGTGAGTCCGAGCCAACCGTTTTTTTGCATGACTGTGCTCCTCAGGCTTCGAACACTTGAGCGTAACGACGCTCGATGATGCGGTTGCTGCCCAGGATGACCACCAGCATGCCCACCAGCAGCAGCACGGCGATTGCCGCACCCAGAGGCCAGTTCAGGGTGCCGGTGAATTCATCGTAGGCGGCCGTGGCCACCACTTTCAATCGGCGCCCACCCAGAATGGCAGGTGTGGCGAACGCCGAGGCCGCCAGGGCGAACACGATGATGCCGCCCGACAGAATGCCGGGCATGATCTGCGGCAGCACCACCCGGCGCAGCACCGTGGCACGTGACGCGCCCAGCGACAAGCCGGCGTTCTCGACCGAATCATCCAGCTTCTGCAACGATGCCCAGATGGAGATGATCATGAACGGGATGAGCACGTGCGTGAGCGCGATGGTCACACCCGTCATGGTGTAGAGCAGGCGCAGCGGACTGTCGATCAGACCCACGCCCAGCAGGGCAGTATTGATCAGGCCTTCATTGCCCATGAGGATGGCCCAGCCCAGTGTGCGCACCACCACCGAAATGAGCAAGGGCGCGAGGATTACCACCAGAAAGATCGCGCGCCACGGCGAGCGCATGCGCGACAGAATGATGGCTTCGGGCACGCCCAGCAGCACCGAGAACAGCGTGACGGCCAGCGACATCAGCAAGGTGCGCGTGAAGATCTCGTGGTAGTAATCGTCAGTCAGTACGGCGATGTAGTTTGCGATGGTGTGCCCTTCGCCCACGCCCATTGCACTGTCATAGACCGAGAACGACAGGATGGCCGTGAGCGCGAGCGGCACGAGCAGCAGGCCAATGAACAACAGCAACGCCGGCGCGGAAAGCAGCATCGGCACGGGATTGAGTCTTGCGCGCGGCAAACTGGCGGCGGGTGCGTGACTAGCCATGATTGGCCTCGGGTGCAAGCATGCGCATGTCGTCGTCCTGCCAGCCCAGATGGACCTGTTGCCCTTCCTGCGATGGCGCCACGCCCACGTTGGGCACGCTGATGCGCAGGCGCCCCAGCACACAGTCCACTTCCAGTGCCCAGTGACTGCCCAGGAACATGCGGGTCAGCACCGTGGCGGTGATCCGGCTCTCGGCAGGCGGAACCAGCCGAATTTTTTCCGGGCGGACATAGACCTGAAGTTTGTCCGGGAACGATTCATTCTCGTGCGGGACAGTCAGGGGCAGCTCGTTGGCCAGCAACTCGAAGCAGCGATCGTGGCGTTGCACCACCTTGGCGTCGATGCGGTTGGTCTTGCCCAGGAAGCCGGAAGCGAAGGCCGATTTGGGACGCTCATAGGCATCGAAGGGCGAGGACACCTGCACCAGCTTGCCGCCATACATGACGGCAATGCGATCGCTCATGGTCATGGCTTCGACCTGATCATGCGTGACCAGAATCGTGGTGATACCCAGTGTGCGCTGGATGCTGCGCAGCTCCACGTGCATTTCTTCACGCAGTTTGGCATCCAGATTGGACATGGGCTCATCGAGCAGCAGTACCTTGGGACGAATGGCCAGAGCACGGGCGATGGCCACGCGCTGGCGCTGCCCGCCGGAAAGGTTGCGCGGGTAGCGCTCACCCAGACCGCCCAGTCGCACCAGTTCCAGGGTTTCCTGAATGCGGCGGGCGCGATCGGCGGCACCCATGCCTTGCATTTCAAGGCCAAAGCCGACGTTCTCGGCCACGGTCATATGGGGAAACAGGGCATAGCTTTGGAACACGATGCCCATGCCCCGTTTCTCAGGCCGCACCGAAGTGATGTCGCGGCCCTCGAGCACGATCTTGCCGCGCGTCGGCTCAACGAAGCCTGCAATCATCTGCAGGGTCGTCGTCTTGCCACAGCCCGACGGGCCGAGCAGCGACACGAACTCACCACGCTCGACCTGAAGGCTGACGTCCTCGACCACGTTGAGATCGCCGTAGCGTTTGTTCAATCCATCAAGTGTTAGATAAGTCATGGCAAGTCCTGTTTCCCCAGTAAATCAACGTTCGACGGTGCGGTTCCAGCGGGTGGTCCACTCGCCGCGCTTCTCGTTGATGGTGGTCCAGTCCAGCACCATCATCTTGTTGACGGCCTCTTCGCCATAGGCCACACGGGCGGCGATTTCAGGCGCCAGCTTGGTGGCGGTGTTGGTCGGGCCCCAGCCTTCGCTGGCTGCCAACAACTGTTGCGCCTCGGGCTGCACCAGGAACTTCAGAAACTTCTGGGCAAGTTCAGGCTGGGGGCTCTTGGCGATCGGGCAGGCGGCAACCTGCAGGGCGACAGCACCTTCCTTGGGATACACCGCCTCGACCGGGAAGCCCGTGTTCTTCAATGCCTGCACACGGCCGCTGCCATGTACGGCCAGAATGGTGCTGCCGTTCTGGAACATCTCCGAGAGCTTGCCCGGCGCGGGTTCCCAGGCGACCACATTGGGGCCGACTTCGTCGATCATGGCCTTGAAGCCCGGGTCGATGTTTTTCTCGCCGCCTCCGCGCAGACGGGCAAACACGACGAGGGCGTGCAGGCCGTACGTGTTCGTGATGGAGGGCACCACCACCTTCTGCTTGAATTTGGGATCGGTCAGTGCTTCCCACGAATCGGGCGCTGCCCAGCCGTTCTTCTTGAAGACTTCGGTGTTGTAGGCCAGCACGCTGGATACAAGGCCAACGCCGACCGCCTTGCCGTCGATATTTGCCATCGGGTACAGGCCCTTGAACGTGTCGGCCTGGATCGGGTCACAGAAATTCATTTGCAGGGCCTGCCACATGGGGCCGTCATCAATCAGTGCAACACCGATTTCAGGCTTGTTGCGCTGCGCCTGCAATTTGGCCAGCGTCTCGGTCGACGTGCCGGTGACCTGCACCAGCTTGGCACCCGGGTTCGCGGCTTCGAAGGCCGGGAACAGTTTTTCCTTCATCAGCTTTTCGGTCGATCCGCCGTTGGCAGCCACATACAGCGTTTGCGCCGATGCGTTGGCAAAACCTGCGCAACTGAGTGCGGCGATGGCGATCGAAAGAGCGTGCTTGCGTACTTTCATGATGTGATTCCCCTTGAGTGGACGACCGAGCGTGCGAACCGACGGACAAGCATGATGCGAGGCCATTCTGTGAGCGACGCTCCATACGGGTCAAATACCAATAGGCCGCTTGTTCATACAAATTTGGTATGCACCGAAATAGTGCGCGATCGGTATATGTGGTGGAACCGAGGCCAGGGGCACCCTGTAACCGCCCGTTTACATAGGGGAATCCACGCTCACAAGGCCATCGACTTCGTCAGAGATTGCGCGGATTCGATGCGCATCGAAGTGCCGTCCTCGCACACATTCGGGCCACCTATCGATAACCCTGATGCCGACAAATCCTCCTCCCGGACGGCATTTATCCAGTCCTTCCTGGCGCACGGGGACCCGAAATGTGCACAAACCAGACAGTGCATCTCGGGATAAACCCTGAGATCACCTGTGAATGCTACATTTCTCCATAGGCAACCAGCCATTTTGAGGCTGTGAATCACAGGACACCGCTCATGGAATTCAGCAAATACAACGTCAAGTCCCTGATGGACATCACGGCTCGCCCGGATCTGGTCTTTGTCAGCGGCAAGGGCTCATGGTTGACAGACAACGCTGGCAAGCGATATCTGGATTTCGTTCAGGGCTGGGCGGTGAATACGCTGGGCCACAGTGCACCGGAAATGGTGAAGGCCGTGGTCGAACAGAGCGGCAAGCTGATGAACCCCTCACCCGCGTTCTATAACGAGCCCTCGATTGCCCTGTCGCAGCGCCTGACCGGTGCCTCGTGTTTTGATCGCGTGTTCTTCGCCAATAGCGGTGCCGAAGCCAACGAAGGCGCCATCAAGCTAGCGCGCAAATGGGGCCAGAAGAACAAGAACGGCGCGTTCAAGATCATCACCATGAACCACAGCTTCCATGGCCGCACCATTGCGACCATGTCGGCCTCAGGCAAGCCCGGCTGGGACAAGATGTTCGCGCCTCAGGTGGACGGTTTCCCCAAGGCCGAGCTCAACGACCTGGCCTCGGTCGAGCGCCTGATCGATGATCAGACCGTGGGCATTATGCTCGAACCCGTGCAAGGTGAAGGCGGTGTCATTCCCGCCACCAAGGCATTCATGCAGGGGCTGCGCGCCCTGGCCGACCAGCACAAACTGCTGCTGATCGTCGATGAGGTGCAGACCGGCATGGGCCGCACGGGCAAGCTGTTCGCCTATGAGCATTCGGGCATCACGCCCGACATCATGACGCTTGCCAAAGGCATCGGTGGCGGCGTGCCGCTGGCCGCGCTGCTGGCGCGCGAAGCAGTGTCGGTATTCCAGCATGGCGACCAGGGAGGCACCTATAACGGTAATCCGCTGACCACGGCCATTGGCGTGGCGGTGTTCGATGCCGTCACCGCGCCGGGCTTCCTGGATACCGTCAATGCACGTGCCGACCAGCTGTCCAAAGGCCTGCTGGCCTTGTCGGCGAAGTACGGCATGAAGGGCGAGCGCGGGGAAGGTCTGCTGCGTGCGCTGATCATGGACCGCGATGACGGCAACGCCATCGTGGAAGCGGCACGCAAGCTCGAACCAGAAGGCATGTTGCTGAACGCGCCACGCACCAACCTGCTGCGCTTCATGCCAGCGTTGAATGTCACCGCAGATGAGATCACGCTGATGCTGGAGCGCCTGGACGGCATCATCGCCAAGCTGCGTTAAGGGACTGCGCTCGCATCGTGGGCGTGGGTTCGGCGTCGCACCACCCTCACGGCGGCCTGGCCCGGCACTGGCGACAGCAACGCAGACCTGCTGCGTTGTCGTCGCCAGTCAGGCGCCGACTACCAACCTCAGGCGTCCAGCGCAATCAGTTCCGCGCCATCGGTGACCTGATCACCCACGGCGAAGAATAGCTCTCGAACCTTGCCATTGGCCGGGGCAGAAATGGTGTGCTCCATTTTCATGGCCTCCATGACCAGCAGCGGCTGCCCGCGTTTGACCGCGTCGCCCACAGCCACCGAAATCGCAATGATTTTACCCGGCATGGGTGCCGTCAGGCCACCGGCGTGCGCGCCACTGTCATCGGCCGCGTGAGCCAGCGGATCGTGGCGCAGCAACTGCGTCTGACGCCCCTCGCAAAAGACAGTCACCATATCCTTCACCGCCACCACGCGAGCCTGCCAGGTGCGCTCACCCCACGCCACACGCACGGGTGTGGTGTGCGTCGTGGCACGACCTTCGCTGCGCCAGGAGAAGGGCCGGGCACCCGTGCCGACATCGAGTGTCCACGCCACGCCCGCATGCCCTGCCGCAGGGGCTGCGGGCGCCAGGATGGCGCTGCGGGCCACCTCGCCATCCATCCAGATCAGCTTGCGCACATAGGTTCCGTTGATTCGCCAGCCGTCCTGGGCCGCCCAAGGGCTATCTGCCTGGGCCGACGACGCCCGCATGTCGCCCTCGGCGTCCGACGGGTCACACCCGGCGCCCGGGCCGCGTGGGCGACGATCTGCGCCCTCATGCGCCTGGCGCAGCAGCAGCGCTGCCGTGGCACATACCAGCGCCGCCTCATCGGCAGGCGCCGGGGCGGGCAGCAGCGTGGCACGGCGACGTTCGATCAGGCCGGTGTCCAGATCGGCCTGCGCAAAAGCGTCATCGCTCATGAGCCGGGACAGAAACGCGATGTTGGTGCGCACCCCGACGACCTCGGTCTGCGCCAGCGCGGCGATCATGCGGGCGCGCGCCTGATCGCGATCGGCACCATGCACGATCAGCTTGGCAATCATCGGGTCGTAGTAGGGCGTGATGGCATCGCCTTCGCGCACGCCGCCATCGATGCGCACCGCGCCCCGCTCGAACGCCACGTGGTCGGGCAGTCGCAGGTGATGCAATGTGC
>JBAZPE010000037.1:0-9822 GCA_041648375.1 Burkholderiaceae bacterium
ATTGAAGTCAGCGGCGGGCAGCGTCTGTAGCAACGGCCGCCTAGATCTGTCAGGCCAAGCCGCCTGTCGGTCCTGATGTGGACATAGCAATGGCAACAACGGGCGGGCAGGCCAACCGTTGCGGCCGGCCTGCAGCGGTCACAGTTGGCTTTCCAGCGGCAGCCAGCCCAGTATTTCTACGATCAGGCGCGTCCAGACCGACGTTTCGGGTTCCGTGCGCCAGATTTTAGGCGGTTGGGTGCGGCGGTCCTCCCATCGCAGGTCGCCGCGTTCCAGGCTCAGGGCATAGCTCTTTTCAGGGCCGGCGTGTTCCCGGTACTGGGCCATCAGCTCGGCCGCCAGCTCGGGGTGGTCGAAGATCAGGCCCATTTCGGTATTGAGCTGCACCGAGCGCGGGTCGAAATTGAATGACCCGATGAAGCCACGACGGCCATCGACAGTGAATGCCTTGGTGTGCAGGCTGGCACCACTGGAGCCGAACAGGCTGTTGTTCGTGTCACCGAAAGGCATGAGCTCGAACAGTGCGACACCCCCTTCGAGCAGCGGCTTGCGATAGCTCGCATAGCCGCTGTGCACAGCCATGACATCGTTGGATGCCAGGGAATTGGTCAGAATGCTGACCGACACGCCGCGCTTGGCCAGTGCGGTGAGCTCGCGTGTTCCCTCTTCACCAGGCACGAAGTAGGGCGAGATGACGGTCAGGTCGCGCTTGGCGGACTGTGTCTCGCGCATGATGGGCGCGATCAGCCACGTGTCGGGGTCGGTCTTCTCGCCACGCAGCACTTTGGCGGCGGGATCGGAAACCACTCGCGCCTGGGCATCCCAGTGCAGCGCAATCTCGCCGGCCAGCAGCGCATTGACGCGTTTGGCGTTTTTCAGGTGTTCAATGTAGGGCTTGGCCACGGCGGTGGACTCGATGCCGCGCAGGACCTCGCGCACCGCGTCCAGCGAAAGGTCGGTGTCGTTTGCCAGCGCCGAGATCGGGATGACGGCACGGCTGTTCCAGAAGTCATCGAAGATTGCGGCAGTCTGAGCGACTGCCGGGCCGGCGAGCAGCACATCTGCGTCCAGGAAGTTGGTGTCCTGGGCGGCATCGAAATATTCATTGCCGATGTTGCGGCCGCCGACGATGGCGATTTGCCCATCGACGATCCAGGCCTTGTTATGCATGCGCTTGTTCAGACTCATCCCTCGCAACAGAATTTCTGCGGCGCGGCCCACCGATCCACCCCGGTTGCGAGACGGGTTGAACATTCTGACTTCGATGCCAGGGTGCTTGTCCAGGCTGCGAAACGCGGCGTCTGCGCCATGCGCATTGATGTCATCGATCAGCACCCGCACCCGCACGCCACGGTCGGCTGCCGCGAGCGCTTGCGCCGCCAGCAGACGCCCGGTCAGGTCGTCATGCCAGAGGTAGTACTGCAGGTCCAGGCTGCGCCCGGCGTGCGCGGCAGAAAGTGCACGCACGGTGAAGGCGTCGGTGTTGCCCGTGATCAGGGACATGCCGGTCTTGCCCGGATGCGCCTCGGTGAGGGGCATCATGACGCGGTCAATCGGGGTTGCGTTGGACGGGTCGCGCGCCATCTGCTGGGCACTGGGCGGCGCAATCGCCTGACCGGGTTCGCCCATGGCGCTGTCGGCGAAACGTCCGTAGGTAAACAGGGACACGGCCGACGCCATGGCCAGCAGGCACAGCACGATCAGGGTGATTCGAATGTAGCGAGGCACGTGCAGTCTCCGCGTACGGGGTGCGACACGCGCCGCCCCGAACGGTGTTGATCTCAGGGGTGATCGGGGCGGGCCAGGCCGAGATGGCCGCGCAGGGTGGTCGTGGTGTAGTCGGTCCGAAAACGACCGCGCTTTTGCAGCACCGGCACCACATGGTCGACGAAGTCGTCAATGCCGCCCGGCAGGGCAGGCGGCATCAGGTTGAAACCGTCAGCGCCTTCATTGTCCACCCACTGCACCATGCGATCGGCAATCTGTTCCGGGGTGCCCACCATCGTGCAGTGCCCGCCACCGGCAGCCAGGCGTCCCAGCAGTTGTCGCACGGTCGGACGCTCGGTTTCGATGATGCGCAGAATGGTGCCGTAACGGCCTTTCGGACCGGTGAATGTCTCAAGCGCAGGCAGATCCGGCACAGGGGCGTCCAGGTCCCAGTTCATGCAGTCCTGCTGAACGAAGGTACCCAACTGGCGCAGCGAAGTGGCGGCCGGCAGCAGTTCATCGAGCTCTCGTTGCTTGATGCGTGCCTCGGCCTCGGTCGAGCCGACATACGTCACCAGACCGGGCATGATGGGCACGGGGTCGGTGCGGCCGGCTGCACGCACCCGCGCCTTGATGTCGCGATAGTAGGCCTGTGCGGCATCGAGGTCATAGGCGACGGCATAGATGGCTTCGGCACGGCGTGCCGCCAGATCGCGACCTTCGGCCGACGCACCTGCCTGAAACAGCACGGCGTGCCCCTGAGGCATGCGTGGCACGGTCAATGGCCCGTCGACCAGAAAGTGTTCGCCACGATGCAGGATCGGGCGCACGGCATCCACGCGGCCGTAGTCTCCCGCCCGATCGATGGGCAGCGCGTCGTCGCGCCACGAATCCCATAGTCGCAACACCACATCGACGAATTCTTCTGCGCGTGAATAACGCTCGGCATGCGCAGGCATGGCTTCGTAGCCATGGTTGCGGGCTTCGGCGTCGAACATGGAGGTGACCACGTTCCACCCCATGCGCCCGCCCGAGATGTGGTCCAGCGAGGCGACCAGGCGCGCGGCGTGGAACGGCGTGTAGAACGTGCTGGACACGGTGCTGATCAAGCCGATGTGCGTGGTGGCACGGCTCATCGCCGCCAGCATCGTGAGCGGCTCCAGGAACCAGCGTGGGCCATCGGCCACGTTTTCCATGGAGGCGCCGTCGGCGAAGAACACCGCGTCGAATTTCCCACGCTCGGCCGTGCGGGCCAGTGCTTCGTAGTAGCGGATGTCGCCCAGTTGGTCGGCTGCCGAGGCGGGATGACGCCAGGCGGCACGGTGGTGGCCACAACCGAAGATGAACAGGTTCAGGTGCAACGGTCGCATCAGTTTTTCACCAGCCCGCCGTCGACCACCAGGTTCTGGCCCGTCACCCCGCGTGACCAGGGCGAGGCGAAGAACAGGACGGCGTCGGCCAGTTGCGCTGGCGTGGTGACAGCACGCAAGGGCGTGTTGGCGGCGATGTAGTCGAACACCGCCTCCGGTGTGGCGGACGATGCATCGGTGGTGCGCAGCAGGCCGCCGGACACCATGTTCACGGTAATGCCGTCGGGCCCCAGATCCTGAGACAAGGTGCGCGTGAGCGAGAGCAGGGCTGCCTTGGCGGCGGTGTAGTCGTGGTAAGGCACCACCGGGTTCTGGAAGAGGTTGCTGCCGATCGTGATGATACGGCCGCATCCTTGGGCGCGCATGCCGGGCAGGGCGGCCTGAGTCGTGTTCAGGGTGGCACGCACGCTCCCTTCCATCTGCTGCTGCACGGCCGCCCAGGTCAGGGTGTCGGCATGCGGGCGTGCGTCGCCGTTGAAGGTGAAGCTGGGCAGCGCGTTGTTGACGATGGTCGTCACGGCCGAACCGAAATGGGCCTGCGCCTGCGCCAGCATCTGCGTCACCGCCTGCGGGTCACGCACATCCGCACACACGGCCAGCGCGCGCGCTGGCGCCGTGGCGGCCAGCGCATGTGCGGCCGACTCGCTCTGAAAGTAATTGATGACAACGCACGCGCCTTCGCGCAAAAACGCCTGCGTGATGGCGGCACCCAGGCCGCGCGCGCCGCCGGTGACCAGCACGAGCTGACGATTCAGGGGAGGTGGGGCGGGCTGTGCAGTCATGAGATCGATTCTTGTCCAGAGAGGCGGCAGGGGCGAACTTAGCATAAAATCCGCAGCTTCCCAGGGAGGCGGGGCGCAGACACGCGCGCGCACGGGTTCGGAGACGTTCATCATGCTCGGCACGCAGGTCGCCATTTTCTGGCTGGTTTTGTTTGCACTGGCCTTCGCGCTTGCGGGCGTGCTGTATGCCCGTCGACATCGCAGCGGCCTGGAGGACTACATTACCGCCCGCAATAGCCAGGGGCAACTGGCCACGGTGCTGACGCTGATGGCGTCCACGCTGGGGGCATGGATTCTGTTCTCGCCGGCGCAGGCAGCCACCTGGGGTGGCCTGGCGGCAGTGATCGGCTATGCGCTGGGCGCCATGTCGCCGCGCCTGGTGATGATTCCGCTGGGCAAGCGCATGCGCGAGCTGATCCCCAACGGCCACACGCTGACCGAGTTCCTGATCGAGCGCTACGGTCGGCCCATGTACAGCCTGACCCTGTTGATCATGCTGTTCTATCTGTTCATTGCCCTGTCAGCGGAAATCACCGCCATCGGCAAGCTGGTCACGCTGCTCGCACCCGTGCCGATCTGGATCACCGCTTGCATCGTCATGGGAGCGACCCTGCTCTACACCGCTTACGGCGGTTTGCGGGCGTCCATTTTTACCGATCGTGTGCAGATGATGATCATCGTGCCGCTGCTGATCATTCTGCTGGTGTTCGGTTGGCAGGCCGCGGGCGGCATTGCGCCGACCGTTCAGAGCCTGCAGGTCAAGGCGCCGCAATTGCTCGATCTGACCGATCCGGTAGGGGTGAAGGCCGGGCTGACTTTCTTCGTCGCCATCTTGCTCACTGGTCTGTTCCATCAGGGCAATTGGCAGCGGGTGTATTCGGCACGCGATACCCGCAGCATGCGCAACGGTTTTCTGCTGGGTGGGTTGCTGGTCGGCCCGTTCATTTTTCTGATGGGGCTGTTTGGTCTGGCCTTTGTCGGTCTGGCGCCCGCCGGAGACAGCTCGGTCGCGCTGTTCAGTGTGCTGATGCCTGCCGTGCCCCTGTGGTTCGCGGTCGCGTTGATTCCTCTGGGGCTGGCGCTGGTCATGAGCAGTGCCGACACGGCGATTAGCGCGGTTTCCAGCCTGATCGCGGTGGATCTGGGCCGGCTGATGCCCAAGGCGTCCACCCAGACCATGATGCGCCTGTCGCGCTGGCTGATCGTGGCGCTGTCGGTGCCGATCGTGGTGCTGGCGGCCCAGGGGTTCAGCGTGCTGTATCTGTTTCTGCTGGCCGACCTGCTGTGCTCGGCCGCGGCCATTCCGGTGTTTTACGGGCTGTTCAACAAGCGTCATGACGGCTTTACGGCAACGCTGGCCACGGCGTGCGGTCTGGTCGCTGGCCTGATGCTGTTTCCGGGTCCCAACGAAAAGCCGGTCTATCTGCTGGAGTCTTTCCTGGCAGCGGGCCTCGTTCCCGTGGTCGTGATGATCGTGGTGCCCTACCTGCGCCCCAAGCGCCCGGTGTTCGACTTCGCCCGGCTCAATGCCTCGATTCGCAAGCTGGACAAGCCGCCCACCGCCTGACTTTACGTTTTGCCCGGATGCGGTTTGCTACGCTTGGCGTTCTGTTGTTTTCCGAGTGAACCCTTCCCATGACCGCTGATCGCCCGCTCCCTGATTCTGCCGATGCCCGAAACACCGTGCGCACGCCATCGCCCCTGATTGATCAGGTCGCGCTGATCGGTGTGCCGGCCGATGTGGGCGCCGGGGTGCGGGGCGCATCCATGGGGCCTCAGGCACTGCGGGTGGCCGGCCTGGCGCAGGCCCTGATCGCACGGGGGCTGACCGTGTCTGACCTGGGCGATCTGGCAGGACCGCTCAATCCCGGCGGATCCCGGGTGGACGGCTATCGCCATCTGAGCGAGACGGTGACCTGGAATCATCTCGTGCACGATGCCGTTTATGGCGCGCTCGCGAGCGGCCAATTGCCCATCATGCTCGGGGGTGATCACTGTCTGGCCCTGGGCTCGGTCAGTGCCGTGGCCCGCCATTGTCGCGAAATGGGTCGCCCGCTGCGCGTGTTGTGGCTGGATGCACACACCGACTTCAATACCAGTGCGCTGTCGCCCTCGGGCAATACGCACGGCATGCCGCTGGCGTGCCTGTGCGGTTACGGCCCCGCCGAGCTGACCTCGATCGGTGGCCAGATACCGGCCTTGGCCACAGCCGATGTGCGCCAGGTCGGCATTCGCAGCGTCGACGATGGCGAACGTGAACTGATCCATCAGGCTGGCATTCGGGTATTCGATATGCGGTCGATCGACGAACTGGGCATGCGTGCGGTGATGGAGCAGGCCCTGGCCGACATGGCACCCGATACCCACTTGCACGTCAGTTTCGACGTCGATTTTCTGGATCCCCAGTTTGCGCCGGGGGTGGGCACGACGGTGCAGGGCGGCCCCACTTACCGGGAAGCGCAACTGTGCATGGAGATGATTGCCGATTGCCAGCGGCTGGGCTCACTCGATATCGTGGAGCTCAATCCCGCGCTGGATGTGCGCAACCAGACCGCCACGCTGGCCGTGGAGCTGGTCGAAAGCATTTTCGGAAAATCGATTCTGATGCGCAGCCGCTGATGGCGTGGCGCCAGCGGCCGGCAGGCGGCAGGCGACAAGCGGCAAGCGGCAAGCGGCAAGCGGCAAGCGGCAGGCGGCAGGCGACAAGCGGCTACACGTCACGCTGAGATAAGCAGGCCCGGAACCTGCGGGGGGTACTATTTACTTTTCGCAGAAAGGATCCGCCATGTCTGACCTGTCCGCATTCGAGATCACCCGTCGCTGGCCCGCCACCCGGCCCGATGTGCTTCAGCTTTATTCGCTGCCGACGCCCAATGGCGTGAAGGTGTCGATCTTGCTTGAAGAAATCGGTATGCCCTATGACGTGCATCGGATCGGATTCGAGAACAACGATCAGTTGTCGCCTGAGTTTCTGTCGCTCAATCCCAACAATAAGATTCCCGCCATCCTCGATCCCGATGGCCCGGGCGGCGTGCCTCTGGCCCTGTTCGAATCGGGGGCCATTCTGATCTATCTGGCCGAGAAATCCGGAAAATTCATGCCGGATGACGCCGCAGGTCGATATCAGGCGATTCAGTGGGTGATGTTCCAGATGGGCGGGATCGGGCCCATGTTCGGTCAACTGGGCTTCTTTCATAAATTTGCGGGTCGGGACTATGAAGACAAGCGGCCGCGGGATCGATACGTGACCGAGTCCAGGCGCCTGCTCGGTGTGCTGGATCGGCATCTGGAAGGGCGCGAGTGGATGCTGGGCGATCAGTACAGCATTGCCGATATCGCGATCTTCCCCTGGGTGCGCAATCTGGATGGCTTTTACGAAGCCGGCGATCTGGTGGGATTCTCCGATTTCACGAACGTCACGCGTGTGCTGGCGGCCTTCGTGAAGCGGCCCGCCGTGGTCAGAGGGCTTGCGATACCCCCGCGTGACGCCGACTGATTGGCGTCATCGAGCCTGCGCACGCAAACTTGAATTCAGTTCGCCAATGACGACATCCCCGAACGCGCCAGTCACGCTGCCGTTTCTCGCCTCGCCGAGCCGGGTGGCGCGCGTGATCGCTGCGCAACCGTGGGCCGACACGCCGCTGGGTGATGCACGGCACTGGCCGGTGGTGATTCAGTGCACGCTTGCGACCTGGCTGGACTCGCCTCAGCCCATGTGCTTTGCGTGGGGCGAGGAACTGCGGTTTTTTTTCAACGACGCCTATCGTCCGTTTCTCGGGCATCGTGCGGATCACGCGCTAGGACAGCCATTTCGCGAGGTGTGGTCCGATGTGTGGACCGACATTGAGCCCATCGTTCAGCGCGCGCTTCAGGGCGAGGGGGCTCATTACGACAATCTGCCGCTCACCATGACGCGTTATGGCTATCCGGAGCAAACGTGGTGGACGTTCACCTATATGCCGCTGCGCGACGAGCATGGCACGGTGGTGGGCATGATGTGTACGACGACCGATGCCACGCAGCATGTGCTGGCCGAGCAGTCGCAGCGTGAATTGCAGGCCACGCTGGAGCAACGCGTGCATGAACGCACGACCGCGCTCATGCAGACTCAGGATGCTTTGCGTCATGCGCAGAAGATGGAAGCGGTAGGACAGCTCACGGGCGGGATTGCACACGACTTCAACAATCTGTTGACCGGCATCACCGGTGCCCTTGAACTGATGCGGCGCAAGCTTGCAAGTGGTCGCCTGGATACCCCGAATACCGAGCGTTATATCAGTATTGCTCAGGGCGCAGCCGAGCGTGCCGCCGCGTTGACGCACCGCCTGCTGGCGTTTGCTCGACGCCAGACACTGGATCCCAAGCCCACTGACGTCGGTCACCTGGTTCATGGCATGCAGGACCTGATCAAACGCTCGGTCGGCCCCGCCATTGATTTGCAGATCAGCACCGATCCGGCGCTCTGGCCAGCGCGTGTCGATGCCGGGCAGCTGGATAACGCGCTGCTCAATCTGTGCATCAACGCGCGCGACGCCATGCCCGATGGCGGACAACTGGTGGTGCGCGCAAGCAATCAGTGCCTGAGCAATGCGGTGGCGCGCGACCATGGGCTCGTGCCCGGTGATTATCTGTGCCTGTCGGTGCGCGACACCGGCGTGGGCATGTCACCGGCGGTGATTGCTCGCGCCTTCGAACCGTTCTACACCACCAAGCCTCTGGGCGAAGGAACGGGTTTGGGTTTGTCGATGGTTTATGGCTTTGCGCAGCAATCCGGCGGCCAGCTGAAGATCCAGTCCGAGGTCGGTCACGGGACGAGCATGTTGCTTTATCTGCCTCGCCACCTGGGTGAAGCAACCGGGATACACGGCGACCCAGGCCAAGAGCCGATCAGCCCGGCCCGAGCGGCTGCCAGTGTGCTGGTGGTTGATGACGAGCCTACCGTTCGCGTGCTGATTACCGAGGTGCTTGAGGAAATGGGTCTGCACCCGATTGAAACCCCGGACGGCCAGGCCGCTCTGAAGGTGCTGCAAAGTGACGTCACCATTGATTTGATGATCACCGATGTGGGCCTGCCCGGCGGGTTGAATGGACGCCAGCTTGCCGATGCGGCGCTGACCTTGCGCCCGGGCCTGAAGGTGCTGTTCATCACCGGCTATGCGGAAAGCACGCTCGCCGTGGGTGGGCTCTCTGACCCGGGTATGCATATTCTGACCAAGCCGTTCGAGCTGCTTAGTCTGGTCGAGAAGATCCGCCTGCTCACCTGAACGCGCGCACTACTGCACCATCTGATTGATTTCGATGATGGGCATCATCACCGCCAGCACGATGACCAGCACCACGCCGCCCATGATCAGAATCATCAGGGGCTCCAGCAGTGCTGTCATGGCCATGGCGCGGCGCTCCAGATCACGCGACAGGTTGCTGGCTGCGCGTTCGAGCATGGGGGGCAGATCGCCCGTGCGCTCGCCACTGGCAATCAGGTGCACCAACAAGGGGGGGAAAACCTTCTGTGTCTGCAGTGATGCCGCCAGTGGCGCACCTTCACGCACGCGGCTGCTGGCATCGCCCACGGCGGCACGCAGCCGATCGTTGGTCAGCGTCTGGCGCGCCGCTTCCAGTGCACGCAGCAGCGACACGCCGCTGCTGGTGAGGATGGCCAGGGTGGATGCAAAACGCGCTGAATTCACGCCCAGTGCGAAGCGTCCGATCAGCGGCAAGCGCAGGATGCGTGCGTGCCAGCGCAGGCGCACGGCGGGTGCGCGCAGGCTGTAGCGCCAGGTCACCCACGCGAGGATCAGCCCCACGATGCCGATCAGGCCCCACTGTTGAACGATGTCGCTGAGCGCCAGCATGACGCGCGTCAACAGTGGCAACGTCTGTTTGGTCTGACTGAATGCGCCCACGACCTGCGGCACCACGTATCCAAGCAGGAAGAACACGATCGCAACGCACACGACGGCACC
>JBAZPE010000038.1:0-9776 GCA_041648375.1 Burkholderiaceae bacterium
GGAATGGTAAGCACAGAAGGCGTGTCATGGCGCGCAACCTGAATCTTGGCGTACATACCGGCTTTCAACAGATTATCCGGATTGGTCATCGTGGCTTGCACCTGTATCAAGCGTGATCGATCAATCCACGGATCGATCGCCGTGACCGCGGCTTGAAACCCACGGCCGGGATAGGCATCAATGCCCACCTCGACCGACTGCCCGACTTGAAGTAGTGGGCTGCTTTGCTCGTTGAGCGAGAAGTTGACGTGGAGCACACCTGCGTCGACCAGGCTTGCAACAGGATCGCCGGTGTCGAGATACTGCCCTTCATGCACGCCACGAATGCCAATGACCCCGGAAAACGGCGCACGAATCGCTTTTTGTGCGATCAAGGCTTCGACGTGTTGCAATTCCCCGAGCGCCATGTCACGCGCAGCCAGAGCGGCGTCGAGTTGTTCCTGCGTCGCTGCATTCTGCGTAACCAGGCTGCGAAGGCGTGTGTAGGCGGTCGTCGCATTGCGCAGTTGTGCCTTGCGCCGGATGCACTCGGCTTGTTCGGGCGCGTCGTTCAGCTGCACCAGCAATTGATCGGCGGCGACACGCTGACCCGACTCGAACGATATCTTTGTCACGCGGCCACCGACCTCTGCTGCCACCCGCACCTGCCGGGTGGCCTCCAGTTCACCGATTCCGGTGATCACACTTGGCACACTACTGCGTTGAACCTTTGCCAACGCCACTTTGACTCTCGGGGTGGCCACGGGCGCGTCCGAGGTGTCTTGAACTCGATCCGACGCGTAAACAGCCGCAACGGCGACGACCACACATGCGAGGAAGGCCAGGATGCCGAATCGTCTTCCAGACCTGGCGAAGGAGCGCTTGGATGTAGACATGTTCGGGCTCATGAATACTGGCCAATGAACAAAAAGAACGTGGCCAACCCACACGCGCAAGCGGGTTGAAACAGCCACAACGAACGATGCAAAGCCATATACGTGCCCTTATCAATAGAATCGCTATCGCCAGAAGCGTTGCTGGACGCGGCTATTAGCGCCGGCCACACCTTTGACGCACGCCGGATATCGTGTCCGAAAACATTTGCCAAACGCAGCGAAGCACACTCTAATACCTCAAGTTAGCTTGAGGTCAAGGACATGAAGAGAGAATTGGAGTCGGTCGGGCCCGACAGGATGCTGACCGTCGGCGAAGTCGCCAAACGCAGCGGTGTAGCGGTATCCACGCTGCATTTCTACGAATCGAAAGGACTCATCGCGAGTTCGCGCAGCGAAGGTAATCAGCGGCGCTATCCGGCAAGCATGTTGCGCTACATCGCCATCATCAAGGTGGCGCAGCGCACGGGTATCGCCCTGGAATCCATTCGCGCGGCGTTTAGCCAGTATCCGGTCGGCGGAAAACTGAACGCCACGCAATGGAAGGAGATGTCGTCGCGATGGAAGCAGGAACTTGACGAGCGCATCGAGCGGCTGACGCGTCTGCGAAACGAGTTGGACGCCTGCATAGGCTGCGGATGTCTGTCACTCACAGACTGCCCGCTACGAAATCCAGGCGATGTTCTAGGCGAACAAGGCCCTGGTCCGCGAATTCTGGAAAGGCCTTAGCCTCACCTTACTGAATGCTCACCCCGGCCGCCTTGATCACCTTGCGCCAGCGGTCGATCTCCTGTTGCTGAAAGACCGCAAACTCAGCCGGTGGCATGCCCGACGGCTCGACACCCATGGTGTTCAACTGCTCCAGCACTGCCGGGCTCTTCAGTATCTCGTTGATGGCCTGGTAGAGTTTTTGAACGATGGGCTCGGGTACTCCGGCGGGCGCAAAGATGGCCTGCCATGACCTCATCTCATAGTTCGGCACGCCCGCTTCGCGCATCGTCGGCACATCGGGCAGGCTCGCCAGGCGTTTGGCCGATGTGACCGCTAGTGCGCGCACAGTACCTTGCTGCACGTGAGGCACGACAGTCGGCCCTTCGAACATCATGCTCACCTGATTGCCCATGACATCCGGCAGAGGTGACTTCCCCCCGTAGGGCACATGAACCAGTTTGATCTTGCTTTCCTCAGAAAGCAACACGCCAGACAGGTGCTGGGTCGTGCCAATCCCTGAGGACGCGTAGGCCACCGTGTCGGGCTTGGCTTTCGCCGCATCAATCACATCCTTGACGCTTTTGAACGGGCTATCCTTGGCCACGACCAGCGTGTTTGCATTGAATCCGATGATCGTAATGGGTATGAACGACTTGGCCGCGTCGTACTTCAGGTCCGGCACCAGGGCAGCGTTGATCGCGTGCGAGGCAATGCTGCCACCCATGATGGTGTAGCCGTCGGGCTTGGCATTGGCGACATACGTGGAACCGATCGCACCCGTTGCCCCCGGCCGATTCTCGATCACTACGGGAACCTTGAACTTCTTGCCAAGGTTGTCGGCAATGATCCGACCCAGCACATCAGTGTTGCTGCCTGCCGGAAATGGCACGACATAGGTAATGGCACGCTGGGGCCACTCGTCGGCTGGAGAAGTGGCAGCATGGGCGCCGCCTGCAGCAGATAGCCCCACAACAAAACAGGCGGCCAGGATCGTACGTTTACAGTCAACCATCGTTGTCTCCATTCATTTTTTAATCGTTATGGATACTTCTGCGCTGCGGTCGATCTTGTATTAACTTCCCGAGACTCGGCACGACACGTTCCTCCAAACGAATCGTGCCACGACCCTGGTCATATCCTCATCATCTTTGGTTCATGCGTCTCATGCGATCTTTTCCCATTTCGTGAATTTTGCGACAAACTTCTCGTCGAATCCAAAGCCCAGGCCGGGCTCCTGATGCAGAATCACTTGGCCATCTTTGTGCGAGAGCTGACGGTCAACGAGATTCCGGAAATTCAGCACCTGATCGTTCCAGAAATACTCCACATACCGCGCGTTGGGCGTGCTGGCCACCAAGGGCGCATGCAGGTCATGAAACCAGTGCGGGCACATTACCAATCCGTAGCTCGATGCCGTCTGGGCAATACGACGCCACTCCGTAATACCACCGCACACCGCAGCATCGGTCTGCAAGATGGCGGCCGCACCTTTGTCCATGAGCTCCTTGTGATACCAGCGCCCATAGCCGATCTCTGCGGTGGCAATGGGTATCGACGTCAGGTTCGCCAGCCGAGCGTGGTTCTCGATGTCATCAGGCGAGAAAGGCTCTTCAATGAAATAAGGATCGTATTGCTCGAAGCGACGCACGTACTGCATGGCTTGCGTGGTATCCACCCAGGCATTGTTCATATCCATCATCAGCTCTACATCTGGCCCCACGGCTTCACGTGCTGCCCGCAGACGGGCTTCTTCTTCCTTGGGAGAGAGGCGGCCGGATTTCATTTTCACGGCCTTGAAACCCTTGGCCACATAGCTGGCCATCTCTTCGCCTAGGTGCTGCGGGGTCTTGCCGTCGAGGTAGTAGCCACCACTGGCGTAAGCCGGCACGCGATCCATATGAGCGGCGCCAAGATACTTGTGCAGAGGCAACTTGGCAGTTTTGGCGTTCAAGTCCCACAGCGCAATATCGAGTGCGCTCAAAGCACGCATCACCGTGCCCGCCCTACCCTGCAGAAGCGATTCCTGATACATCGTCTGCCAGAGGCTTTCCACCGCGAGGCTGTCCTGCTTGATCAGCAAGGGTGCCAGCAAATCCTTGACCGCTGCGACGAAGATCGAGCCCGCAGCGCTGCCTACATAACAAAAACCAACGCCTTCCACCCCATCCGTGGAGCGCACTTTGACCAGACCGTAATGGCGGGTGCTGACCGTGCGGTTGGAAAACGAAGTCACGGTGTCCAGCGGCACGGCAGGTGCGCAAACTTCAATCGATTCAATGATGGGCATCAGGCAATCCTCTTGTTGACGTGAACGTCGATGGCGGGCTTGAGCCTGAAAGTATCAACCGAGTCGGTCAGCGCGGAAAACGATAACTTTTGGTTCTGGGCATAGAATTTTTTAGGATGCGCGGACATGTTGAACGGTCCGGCCATGACGACGGACCATTGTGGCCGGTGCATAGCCCTGCCTTGCCGCGCACACGCGGTCCGAGCGATCGCGCCGTTTCCGGCGGATGGGGATGCGGACCTGCGTGCGCGACCGCTTGCACCTGCGCTGTCCTAAGTACCCGTCGCCCCGTCGATTAGATCGGTACCATAGGAATTATCGACGACACATAACCAGTTGCCTCCTGTATATCGAAAGACATAAGTTGCGCGTCTCTCGGTCACCACAGGCTCGCCTTCATCATCCCGGGTGTGCAGCATCGTCTGCATGAGCACCAGCGCCGTGTCGCCGCCTTCCACTACCGTCATGGCGCCCTGCTTGACCACCATGCTGTGCTTGAAGTAATCCGCAATGGCCACAAACGCGCGGCGAATCTGCTCTTTGCCGTGAGCGTTCATGCCCGGCTTGACGACAAGGGTCGCGTCTTCGGCGTAATAGGTCATCAGCGTGTCGAAGTCCTCCGAGGTGATGGCACGGTCGCACGCCTCGATGATCTGTTTAAGTTCTTGCGTCGCAACTGACATAAAAGCCTCTCGGAAAAACGCTATTGTCTCTCACGCGAGCGCACCTTACTACCGTTCTGAGCCCGCGAGCCGGCGCTGATAGCGTATCGCCCCGACCACGGCGAGCCTTCGGATCGGCTCAGGCGGCAGCCAATTCGGACGCTGAAAACCTAGCGCATCGGCCAGTTCTGTCGATTGATGACCGCACGCCATCTCTCCAAGCAGCTTGCCAAATACCGTTCCTTTCAACATGCCCGCGCCGTTGCAACCGATGGAGATGAATATCCCTTCATCGACCCGGCCAAAGTACAGCGCACCATTACGTGTCAACGCTGTCACGCCTCCCCATACATGCTCGAGTGCGTGCGATTGCAGGTGAGGATAACGATTGCGATAGCACAGCGCCAGCAGATTGCGCACATCTTGCATCGGGAGTTCACGGTTATAGGAATAGCCGCTACGAACCATGAATCGACCTGATTGCACCTTACGCAAGGTGGTGCCCAACCGCTTGGCAGGTATTACCCCCCACTCCGCATCGCTTCCGTGCGCATCCAATGCCTGCGAGTCCAGTTGCGGCGTCAATGCCGCATACGTATAGATCGTGAACACCCGGTCTCGCGCGAAGCCCAGGCGACTCGCGAATCCGTTGTTGGCAATAATCACACGCGGCGTGGTGAGCTGCATCGTTCGTGTTTTCACGCGATGCGGCTTGCCTTTTTCGATCGCCAGCACGGGTTCGTTCTCCCACAGCTGCACGTTGGCAGGCAGGCTGTCGGCCAGGCCAGCGACCAACGCAGCAGGCTGCACGAATACGTTGTTGTCGTTGTGATACCCGTAACGGTAGTAGTGGGTGCCCAAGCGGTGCGCCAGTTCATCGGCAGAGAGCTCACGAAATCCTACCCCCCACTCCTGGTAATGAGGCAAAGACTCCCGCAACGCTTTCTCGCCATCGGTCGTTGCCGCAGCATGATACTTGCCAATGGGATTCCACCCGCATTCGATCTTGTGCTGGTCGATCATCGACTTCAGCCAGGCAAGGCCACCGTTATAAAGAGCGATCTGTTTTTTTGCGACAGCAGCCGGGCTGCCATGACCCGACATGCCGGTGTTGTGCGGCAGATTGATCAGAAATCCGGAGTTTCGCCCGGAGGAACCTTCGCCAATACTCGAGGCGTCGATCAGCAACACCCGCGACTCGGGCTCGAGCTCGCCGATACGGCGCGCTGCAGCCAGACCTGTCACGCCCGAACCGATGACGATCGCATCGAAATGCGGCCCGGTCGGTCGGGTCGTGCGCGGGATGCGCGCAGCAAGCAATGCATTCCAGCCGGAATTTTTGTTGTAAGTGGGATAAGGATTGAATGTAGACATGAGTCGACTCTGGTTCAGATCTTTAGTGGCTGGTGGCGTGAATGCTTCGCATCACTTCGGACTGCACGGTGTCCCAGATCTGCGCTTTGAGCTCGTTGTAACGAGGGGATAACTGGACGTCTACATTGCGCGGCATCGGCAGATCATTCTTCATATCTGTCATGACCCTGCCCGGCCTTGCGCTCATGATCAGCATGCGCGTGGAAAGCAGCAACGCCTCGTCAATCGAATGCGTGATGAATATGATGGTCTTGCGGCTTTTCTCGTATATCTGCAGAAGCTCGTCCTGCAGGACCTGACGTGTCATCGCATCAAGCGCAGCAAACGGTTCATCCAGCAAGATCACGTCAGGATCATTGGCCAGCACCCGGGCAATCGAGACACGCTGGCGCATACCGCCTGAGAGCGCACTGGGAAAGTGTTGTTCGAACCCCTGGAGACCCACCATTTCGATGAATCGCTGCGCACATGCATGGCGCTCATGGCGCGCTATGCCCTTCATCTTCAGGCCAAAGGCAACGTTTTCCAGCACCGTGAGCCATGGGAACAATGCATATTGCTGAAACACCATGCCGCAATGCGGATCGACTGACTTGACTTCGCGACCGTTGACCACCACCCGGCCGGTGGTCGGCTGGTCAAAGCCGGCGACCAGGTTAAGCAGTGTCGACTTGCCGCATCCCGAGGCACCAAGCAGGACGACGAACTCGCCTTTTTGAATGTCTATATTGACGTGCTGCAAGGCCTGAAACTCGCCGAAGTTCTTTGAGATCTGCTGAATCGAGATCATCGTCGAATGGTCCTGCTGATCTATCGCTGCCATTTCAATACCCGATTTTCTATGATGCGGAAAACGAAATCCGTGACCAGAACCGTGATACTGATGAGCATCATGCCCATCACGACAATCTCGGTCTGGAAAAACTCCTTCCCATTCATGATGAGAAAGCCCAGTCCTTCCCGCGCGGCCACGAGTTCAGCCGAGATGACGCAGGTCCACGACAATCCCAGGATGACCTTCATACCGCTGAAAATCTGCGGCAGGCTGCCGGGCAACACCACCTCCTTCATGACCTGCCAGCGACTGGCGCCCAGATTCTGCGCGGCGCGGATCAACAGCGGATCGATGCTGCGGGTTGCCTCGATGACATAAACCAGCGCGGGGGCAAATGTGCCCATGAACACGATGCTGTATTTCTGCGTTTCCGTAATGCCGAACCACAGCAGGGACAAGGGAATCCAGCTCATGGAAGGCAGCGGGCGCAGGAATGACAGCAGAGGGTTGAACGCCGCCCGGCCGAACGTTGATGTGCCCAGGAAAATGCCCAGGGGAATCGCGACGAGTGTGGCGGCAAAAAAGCCGACCATCACTCGCCTCGCGGACGCGAGCACGTTACCCATGAGGGTGCCTTCGCCCCCCATCGACAGCGCCTGGGACAGAACGGCACTGGGCGGTGGCAGAAAGATAGGGTCGATCAGCCCTGCCCTGCAGACGATCTCCCATAGGCAAAGAAAAACGATGACCGAGCCCGCACTTGTCGCCAACAAGGCGCTGCGTGAATGATGCGTTGAGTTCACGTGAATAACCTTGTGTCAGATAAACGAGGAATCGACCCAGTTCCTTACGTCGGGCGCTTTATCGATTTGCTTCTGAGTCACCAGAATGTCGGCCAGGCGCTGAAGCCCGTCCACATACTCGCCCTTGAGCAGACTCGCCTGCTGTTTCTGCGAATAGAAGTCTGCGCCTTTCACCACCTCGATCTGATCGGCCTCGGACAGGTTGGTCAGTTTGGGCAAGATCTTCGCGGCGCGTGCAGGATCGCTCGTCAGTTGCTCGCTTCCCCGGAAGTAGGCTTTCAGATAACTCCGCAGTGTGTCGCCGTTTTGTTCAATGAACTTGCGACTTGCAATCAGCACGTCAGGCCCGGGCGTCACCTTGTGGGTTTTGTACAGACTGAAGGCGGAGTCGTCGGCAAGCAGGGAAATGCCAGGCATCTTTCGAATGGCGTCGAACTGCGGCGTCCATGCCGCGGCAGCATCCACCTGCCCTGACTGGATCGCCGCCGGCAGTTCGGGCGCGGGCACGTTCAATACCGTCACGTCATCCAGACTTAGCCCGGCCTGATTCAGAATATCCAGCACCAGCGTGTGCGTGCTCGAGGCGAACGTGACACCAATCTTCTTGCCCTTCAAATCCCTGAAATTGCGTACCGAGTCGCGCACCAGGAGGCCTTCAACCCGGCCGAAGCTATCGGGAATGGCGACGATGGAAAAGTGTTTGGCGCCCCGAGCCATGAGTGCCATGGCGGACACGATCCCAGAACATCCGACATCCAGATCGCCCGACATGAATGCAGCCATGCGCGAGGATGTAGACCTGAAATTCTGCCAGTCCTGCTCGATCCCGGCTTCTTTGAAATACCCATACTCCATCGCCAGAAACGCCGGGTAATGGCCTAACCAGGCGGAACCGCCATATCTCACTTTTTTCAGGGGCACTTCGGCGGCTAACAACCGGGTCGTAGCGGTCGATCCCGCTGCAACGGTCGAAGCAGCAAGCACATTGAGGAACGTGCGGCGATTCAAGGTCATGTTTGTCTCCTTTGGTTTTATGTACGACGGACGTGCTTATCCCCGCCGACCGAACCGCACATCTGCGGTCTTGGTTCGGCTTTCTCAAAAAGGGGTCAATCAGTTCAGGGCGATGCTGTTGCGCAGCCAGGGCATGTGGGTTCGGATCTCCGGAAAGATCTCCGTTTCAAGAACACTGCGACTAACCTGAAAACAGGTCTCTGCCATGTCCTCATATTCGTTCTGTCGTGATAGTTGGTAGAGCGTTCGTGAAAGCGGTGCGCTGACGAGCGGAAATACCGCCACTTGCGCCAGATTCGCACGACCCTGCAATAAACAAAGCGGTGTCGTGATCGCCCAGCCCAGCTCTGCCGCCACCATGGACAGCACCACATCCGACGTGTCGATCTCGAGATATGGCCTGGGCGATAAACCCAGGCGCCGGATATGTCGTTCGATGGTTGCACCAAAGTGCGAGCGGGCGCTGAATCGAATGAACGGCAGCCGACTCGCAATCACATTCAGATCAGCGTGCTGGAGTTCTTTTTGCCTGGTTCGGGGAACCACGACGACAAAAGGCTCGGTAAACAGCGGACGCCTGATCAGGTGATCGACGTCCTCCAGCGTATCCGGGGTCACGATCAGATCAAGCTGCCGGTTCAACAAGGCATGGGTATGACTGTAAGCAAGGCCCGACCACACCAGAAGCTGGCTCGCTGACGCGGTGATCTTCTTGATGATGGCCGGGCCTGCCGTGGCTGCAAATGAATCGATCAACCCCACCCGCATGGCCGGCCGACTGGCCAGATCGGCATCGCGCACATGAATCACCAGCCTGTCGATGTCTTCCACTATCAGGCGGGCGCGTCGGCTTAACGCGATCCCGGCAGGCGTCAGCTTGAACGGGCGGTGGCTGCGATCAAATACCGGCGTTTCCAGCACCGTCTCGATCTGAACCAATGCCTGCGAAATGGCAGACTGGGTCACCCCGAGCTGTTTCGCACCGGCAGACAAACTACCTGACGATGCGACTGCCTCGAATATTCTCAGGGCTCTGACGTCCAGGCCGCCACCACGCTTCATGAAGTCTCCACTGCTTAGTATTAGTATTTGTGGATATGCTATCGCTCACGAGGTCAAACCGCTATCTACTTAAGTAAAACTAATAATGACTTTAATTTTGTCTTATTCTGATGACGAGGTCCGACATCGCTCCCAGATGGTCTGCCTCGTGACGTGTGAACGGCGGCCAGTCACGCCAGCCCCGTGACGCTAGGCAATGCCCGCTTCAGTTCGACT
>JBAZPE010000039.1:0-9620 GCA_041648375.1 Burkholderiaceae bacterium
CACGCACACCACACTATCGCCCTCGATCTTCACGGTCAGCGCCTTCTGAACGAAGGCATCCTCCAGATACTCGGCTGTCTTGGCGGTCTCGACATTCAACGACACCTGATCCAGCTCTGCCGCGCGCTGCCCGTTATCGGCGCGCGACAGGAACAGCATGTCATTGACGATGCTGCTCATGCGCTCGAGCTCTTCCAGATTCGACGCCAGCAAATCCTGCAATTCTTCGGCGCTGCGCGGATGAACCAGGGCCACTTGCGTCTGACCAATCAGGTTGGTCAGCGGCGTGCGCAATTCATGCGCGGTATCGGCGTTGAAGCCCTCGAGCTGTCGCCAGGCGGCCTCACGTCGCTCGAGCGCGTTGTTGAATGACTGCGCCAGTTCGAGGATTTCGGTGGGTAGGCCGGCAATGTCGAGGCGCTGACGAGGATCATTGCGCGGCAGCGCATTGGCCTGAGCGCTGAGCCTGCGTACCGGGAACAAACCCTGGCGGGCAATCCAGTAGCCCAGCAAGGCCACCAGCGCGATACCGAGCGCCGACGCAATCTGCAGGACACGGGTAAACGACTCCTTGGTATGCAGATAGGCCGTGGCATCGAGCGCCACGGCGAACTTCAGTTCGGGCCGCTCGCCACGCGCAGCGATGGTCTGCACCAGCACACCCCAGATCTTGGGATGTGCCCCGTCCTTGATAAAGCCAAACCCATCGACCAGCGGCTGTCCTTTTTTGTCGCGCCCGTCGGCCGCTGACGCTCTACCGTACGCGTAGGCCGGGTCGATCGATTCCACCCAGTAACGAACCCGGCCGACTTCCGGGGTCATGCCATCCAGCTTGCGAGGCACGGCCTGCCAGTCGGCACTTCCTGTCTTGGCGTCGATGAAGGGGGCCAGCAAGGTCTGATGAAACTGCAGTTCGGCGCGTATTTGCCCCCGCACCGATTCTGCGAGCACGCAGTACAAGGCCACCGCCACACCGGTGAAGACGATTGCAGCGGTCAGCCCGAACATGGCGGCCATTCGCCAGGCGATGGATCGACTGCGACTCATGCCTGGTGTGTCCCGGCTGTGGCCTCCCGCCTGGCCTCCAGCACATAGCCCATGCCTCTTACCGTATGCAGCAACTTCTGCTCGTAGGGCGCATCGACCTTGCCGCGCAGACGCTTGACGGCGACTTCGACCACGTTGACATCGCTATCGAAATTCATGTCCCACACCTGCTCGGCAATCATCATTTTCGATAGGACCTCACCCTGGTGCCGGGCGAGCAGGCTGAGCAGAGAGAACTCCTTTGCGGTCAGTTCCAGCCGCGCGCCGCCGCGCGTGGCCTTGCGTGCCAGAAGGTCGATGGTCAGGTCGTCTACACGCAGGACGGTCGCCTCCATACCTTCCACCCGGCGCCGGGTCATGGCCTGCAGGCGGGCAACCAGTTCGGTGAAGGAAAATGGCTTGGGCAGATAATCATCGGCCCCCTTGCGCAGCCCCGTCACCCGGTCACCGACATCCCCGCGTGCCGAGAGCATGATGACCGGCGTGGACTTCTTCAGACGCAACTGCTCAAGCACCGAATACCCGTCCATGCCGGGAAGCATCAGATCGAGCACGATCGCGTCATAGTCAAAGGTCAGCGCCAAGTGCAGACCGTCGGTACCTGTCGCGGCAATGTCCACGGTATAGCCGACCTCGGTCAGGCCACGGTGAATGTACGTGGATGTTTTGTCTTCATCCTCGACGATGAGTACGCGCACGGCAATCTACTTGCAAAAAGGGGAGAGTCGAAAGCTTAACGGCATGAGCATGTCCCGGGACTGACCCACGGCTGACATTTCTGTCAGAAACGAAACTGACAGAAATGTCGGCTTCGCGTCACGTTCGGGTCAGACTGAGATGGATAAAGTGCAACCATGGATTCAAGGAGTCACTTATGTACGACCGTCGTTGCGACCCCATCGAAACAATCCGCTTTCCAGCACCAGGAGCACTTGCGCCCGGTGCCGTCCGATCCAGCGCCACACATCGACCCGGATTCTGCAGCCAGCCAATGCTTGCGCCGAACGAAGTATCGGTGGCGCTATTGTATTGCGGGGTCGGCAGCGCCGACATTGCACTGGCACGGCGAGCGCGAGAGGGTATGTCGACGCTGGTCGGACAGGAAATCGTCGGGCGCGTTCAGGCGACTGGTCAGGGCGTGACCCGTTACGCCGTCGGTGACATCGTTGGCGTGGGTTCCATGGCCGCGTCCTGCGGCAAATGTGAATGTTGCCTGGGCAATCTGGAACAGTACTGCAAAGAGGGCGCCATATCGACCCGTGATTACCAGGCGCGCCGCCCGAACCGGGACCTCTCGCAGTCCCCAACACCAAGCGTAGTGGTTACCCAGGGCTTCCTGATCCGCATTCCACGACAGGCAGACCTGTCCACCACCGCACCACTGCTGGGGGCAGGTGTTGCCTCCTATTCGGCCATGCAGCACTGGAAGCTGGCAGCGGGACAGCGCGTGGGCATAATCGGCATGGGTGGGCTTGGCCATATGGCCGTCAAACTCGCTGCCGCCAGAAATGCCCATGTCACCGTGTTCACCACATCAGCGCGCAAGCTCACCGACGCCCGCGCATTCGGTGCAGATGAGGTGGTTCTGTGGAATGACGAGGCAGCGTTCGAACGCCTCACTGGCCAATTCGATCTGCTTCTGTCCACGGTGCCCCACGCCTATTCCGTTGGTGATTTCATGGGGCTGCTCAAGCTTGATGCCACTTTGGTCAACATGGGCACGACCGAGGACCTGCATGACGCATTCGGGCCAGGTGCTGCACGTGGCCGGCGAAGCGTTGCCACATCCTGGGGCGCAGGCATCGCGCAAACCCAGGCGGTCGTGAACCATTGTGTCACCCACGATGTCCGACCCGAAATAGAGCTGATTCGTGCGGACCAGCTACCGCGCTTACTCGAGGCCGCGCCCCGCACGCAGCAGCGCTATCGCTACGTCATTGATTTTGCGTCGATGCCACACCACTGAACGCCATACTTGTTACCAGATCAAAAAGTGCACGCATGAACGTCCGGAAATCTGCAATTATCTTCAACTCAAATGAGTTCAACTTGAACAGGAACCTCAACATGTCCTCGCCCCTCTTGAACGCTGCGCTTGTCTCCCGCCCGGGATCGGCCCCTTTCGGCATGCCCAAGCGCTACTTCTCCGCATTGGTGGCGGCCAGCGCCATCGTCTTCGGAACGGGCTGCGTCAATGCCCAATCGGTCAGCGCCGACCTGAACAAGACGACCAGCAAGGAAGACTACAGCCCGATCGTGGGGCAAAGCGGCAAGGATGTGGTGTGGGTGCCCACGCCCCAGGTTCTGGTGGAAAAGATGCTGGACATGGCCAAGGTCACGCCCAAGGATTTCCTCATGGACCTGGGTTCGGGCGATGGCCGCACGGTAATTACGGCTGCCAAACGTGGGCTGACCGCACAGGGCGTGGAATACAACCCGGACATGGCCAACCTGGCACGCGCCAACGCCGTCAAGGAAAAAGTCCAGGACCGCGCCACCTTCGTGACCGCCGACCTGTTCGAGACCGATCTGTCGAAGGCCGATGTGATCACCATGTTCCTGCTGCCCTCGATCAACGAAAAACTACGCCCCAAGATCCTGGATCTCAAGCCCGGCACCCGCATCGTGGCCAACTCGTTTCGCATGGGTGACTGGCAGGCCGATCAGATGGAAACGGTGACCGATGGTTGCACCAACTATTGCACGGCACTGCTGTGGATCGTGCCCGCCAAGGTGGACGGCACATGGCAGGTTGCCGGCAACCCGCTCACGTTGAAGCAGAGCTTCCAGGAGCTCGAAGGCACGCTGGGCAAATCACCCATTTCGAACGCCAAGCTCAACGGCAGCCAAATCACATTTACCGCTGACGGTGTGACATACACCGGCACAGTCGACGGTAACGCTATTCAAGGCAAGACATCCGGCCCGGTGTCAGGCACCTGGAGCGCCAAGCGCGGCAGTTAAGGCGGCGCAGCGAACGCGCGGGCGCAGCGATCCGCGTATCACCCTCGCGCGCCAGCGGTTCAATCGCCCAGCACCTTGCTTAATGCCGCATCGCGGCAGCTTCGATGTCAACGGGTGGAAGAATGGAGAACGCGGTTTTCATATCGCGTGCTTCATCTGTCGGGCTGCGCCCGAACAGTCGCTTGAATTCGCGGCTGAACTGTGACGGGCTTTCGTAGCCGACACGTGCAGCGGCCGCCGCGGCGGTCACGTTATCGCGAATCATCATCAAGCGGGCTTCGTGCAGGCGGATGGATTTGATGTACTGGATAGGCGAACTCTGGGTGATGTTCTTGAAATGCGAGTGAAACGCCGGCACGCTCATGCCCGCATCGCTGGCCAGCCCGGTCACCGTCAGGTCCTTCGAGAAATCGCTGTGAATGCGCTTGAGCGCGCGTGAGATGCGGCCGAAATGCCCGTGATGGGCCAGAGCAGCCCGAATCGCGCCGCCCTGCGCGCCCACCAGCACGCGATAGCAGATTTCCCGCACGATGTCGGGTGCAAGAATCCTGGCGTCCATCGGTGATGCCAGGGCTTCAAGCAGGCGCAGGGTGGCATTGGCCATTCCCTCGTCCAATGGCGTCGAAGCCACGCCTTTCGGGGGCTCGACCGGCAGCCCGTCGACTTCGCCCAACTTGACGACAAGCTCGGCAACGGCGGCCAGGTCAAGACGGATACCGACCGCCAGCAAGGGCTCTTCGACACTAGCTTCAGTTTCAGCAAACAGCGGTAGCGGCACTGACAGCACGAGGTAGTGCTGAGCATCATAGAGATAGACCTGATCACCCAGGTAACCGCGTTTGCGCCCCTGGCACACGATGACGATGCTGGGCTCATACAGCACGGCCGTGCGGGCGATAGGTCGATCCGAGCGCATCAGATCCACGCCTTCTAGCAGTGATCGGGTGCGCCCTTCGGTGGGCGTCAGCAAGCGGAACACGGCGCGCATTCGTTCTTCGGTAGTCAGCGCAGTCATCATCGCCTCGATCGGTTGCTGCATCAGGATGGGCAGAGTCAGTCTGCCACGTCATTTCGTGCAGAGCGGTCCCTGCGTAGCTTCATGCAAAGCCATGGTCGGTGTACACCACCGATCCATGACGTCAGTACTGCACAAAGCTAAGTCAACGTGAATACATATTACGGTGCAGCAAATGAATGTCGACAGTTATCACTTAGGCCGCATAGGATTAGGCAAGCATCGCAGAGAAACGCATCTGTGCGTGTTGCCGCCATGTCACTAGCATGTGCACTCGATCTCTTAAGGGGATATGCATGAATACTCAAATACGTTGCGCGCAGGTCATCTGCACAGCGCTGCTGGTGTCCGGCATGCGACCAGCGACGCAGGGCGAGCCGCGCTCGCATACGGCGGAATCACATCATGCGACGCTGATCGAACAGGCGTTCGAGAACTGGAAATCAGGTCGCAGCGATATCACCGACCTGTTCACGCCGGCGTGTACCTGGACGGTTGCCAGTGCTCAACCTGTCACAGGTACGCATGCCGATCGTTCGGCCTTTCTGAACGAAGCCATGGGCGTGATGACGACCCGGCTACGCACCCCCGTCATGCCTCAGATCAAGCGCATCGTCGCACAGGGTGACCACGTCGTAGTGCTGTGGGACGCCACCGCCATCAGTGAGGAAGGCCACAGGCTGGAAAACAGCTATGCCTGGCACCTGCAGATGCAGCACGGAAGCATCACGCAGATCACAGCCTTTCCTGATGTGTGGCGGCTGGCTGCAACGCTGCACTGAGTGCGACGCGGGACACGCTGACCAACGCAATCCGGCGGTTCTCGACCTCGGTGATCTCGAATCTGAAGCCCGAGAGTTCGATGCTTTCGCCCATTGCGGGCAGGTTACCGAAACGCGCCAGCAGAAAACCTGCCTTGTGCCTGATCTCAAGCCGGCATTCGTCTGAATGTGCTCATAACCATTCCGCAGTAATGCCTGCTGCGTCAAACTAAGAACCCTTGAAAACATTCCCTAGACGGAATATTATGGGACGCTTAGCGCATGACATGGGAAGTCGAGTACACGGACGAGTTCGGGAATTGGTGGCATTTGCTGGACGCAGATGCGCAGGTCTCCATTGCGGCCTCGGTGCATCTACTGGAAACGTGTGGCCCTGCGCTGCCCTTTCCACACAGTAGTGGTGTCAGGGGCTCAAGTTATGGGCACATGCGTGAATTGAGGGTGCAACACGGTGGAAGACCGTATCGCGTGCTCTACGCCTTTGATATGCGTCGTACCGCGATATTGCTGCTGGGAGGTGACAAGACCGGTCAGGATCGCTGGTATGAGGTTAACGTTCCGGTGGCAGACCGGCTCTACGATGCGCATCTCGAGACGCTTGCAAACGAATTGGGGAAACGATGATGGCTAAAAGATTCAGCGAACTGCTTGAGGCAATGCCTCCGGAAAACCGTGCAAAGGCGAAGCGCGCCGCAACCGAAATGCTGCAGACCATGCCTCTGGCCGAGTTGCGCCAGGCTCGAGGCCTGTCGCAAAAGACGCTGGCGGACATCCTCCACGTGCAACAGCCCTCGATTGCCAAGATGGAAAAAAGAACCGACATGTATCTTTCAACGCTTCGCAATCATATTGAGGCAATGGGTGGGCAGTTGGAGGTCATTGCGAGATTTCCGGAAGGTTCTGTTCGAATCACCAATTTCGCTGATCTTTCCTGACACTGGACTGTCTGTCTCGTCGGCCAGCCCCGTTGAGTCGCAAACAGGGCTGGCCGAATATCTGCATCTGCAGACTACGGCTTATCCAGGCGGGCCGCAGCAGGCTGTCCCGCATCGCCCACATCGACACGCGACACGCTGACCAACGCAATCCGGCGGTTCTCGACCTCGGTGATCTCGAATCTGAAGCCCGAGAGTTCGATGCTTTCGCCCACCGCGGGCAGGTTACCGAAACGCGCCAGCAGAAAACCTGCCAGTGACGTGTAGGGATCCTCCCCTTCAGCCCACAGCTCAGTCTGGATGACCTGTGCCAGGTAATGCAGGTCAGCGGAACCGTCTACCCGCCACGTATTGGGACCCGTGGACTGAATGGCACGCTGTTCGTCTTCATCCGGAAACTCGCCTGCAATGGTTTCCAGAATGTCGATCGGTGTCACCAGCCCCTGGATCGCACCATACTCATCGGTCACCAGAATCATCTGACCCGCCCGCAGCGTTTCCATGATGCCCAGCACGCGGGCCGACTCATGCATGACAATCGGTTGTCGCAGGTTGGACACGTCACCAATCGTGCCAGCATCCATGATGTTGACCAGCAGGTCCTTGGCACGCGCCACACCCAGCACATTGTCGAGCTGGCCGCGACATACCGGAAAGTAGCTGTGCGGCGTGTTGCGCAGCTCGTCGCGTATGGCCTCGATATCGCCGTCAGCGTCTATCCAGGAAATCTCGGTGCGCGGCGTCATGATCGACCGGATCGAGCGCTCGCTTAAGGTCAGCACCCCACTGACCATGCTGCGTTCTTCTGCACCAAAGGCCGGCGCGACATCCGGCTCGACATCATCGTGCGTCGTGTCGTCATGCCGGGCGCTGCGCCCGCCCATCATGCGCAGCACTGCTTGCGCGGTACGATCACGGATGGGCGTGCGTGACGCATGCTTGATGGAACTGCGGCGTGCAAGCTGATTGAAGAACTCGATGACAATCGAAAATCCGATGGCCGCGTACAGATAACCCTTGGGGATCTTGAAGCCCAGGCCCTCGGCGGTGAGCATCAGGCCGATCATCAACAGGAAGCTCAAACACAACACCACGACAGTCGGATGGGCGTTGACGAATCGCGTGAGCGGCTTGGACGCCCAGATCATCAGCGCCATCGAGATCAGCACCGCCGTCATCATGACGGGCAGCTCATCGACCATGCCCACGGCGGTAATGACGGCATCAAGTGAGAACACCGCATCGAGCACCACGATCTGCACCACCACGACAGAGAAGCTCGCGTAGACCTTGGACTGAGTGACCTGGTGGGTCGTGCCTTCGAGCCGCTCGTGCAGTTCCGAGGTTGCCTTGAAAAGCAGAAAGAGACCGCCGATCAGCAGAATCAGATCGCGTCCAGAGAATGAGAGCGGCCCGACAGAGAACAGGGGCGTCGTCAACGTAATCAGCCAGGACACGATAGTCAGCAGGCCCAGGCGCATGACCAGCGCCAGCGACAGGCCGATGATGCGGGCCCGGTCGCGCTGGTGCGGCGGCAGTTTGTCGGCGAGGATCGCAATGAAGATGAGGTTATCGATGCCGAGCACGATCTCGAGCACGATGAGCGTAAGCAGGCCCGCCCAGATGGCGGGGTCAAAAAGCCATTCCATGATGATTACCTAAAAAGTATGACAACGGAGACGCTTACGCAGGCACGACGTGCCAGGCGTTCGATGCGTCAATCGATGCGCGGCCTCAAGCCGCACGGCGATGGTCAGACAGTCGGTATGGCGACAGGAATGGGCACGTCTGCCACGACGGATTTGTCGCTGAAGGTGGCGTGCAGGGGTTCGGGGCCTACGCCAGGCGCAGACTTGCGGAAGGATTTACAGGGGACATCGAATGCCTCGCCCAGATCGAGCGCGAAGCCGGCATCGGCGTGGTGCTCGCTCGTTGAACTTGCCGGAACACCATCAGTGTGCACGGAGGCGAGCGCCTCAACATCCAGGACATGGTCTGCGTGGCTGGATTCGTGCTGCGCGTCCTGCGCCAGATGATGCTCGTATGCGATTCCGGCGAATACCTCGATGGGCAGAAGGAAAAGCATGAACAGGATGACCAGGCGGCGCATGGAGGCAAAAAAAGTTTCGAGGCAGCCAGTATAGCGTCTGTGCCGGCGACCCACAGGTCAACGCCGTCTCCGCTGCATCGCGCATGACTGCCATGGCTTACTGTCATATGTACTGACAAACCTCGGCACGGCACCTGCGTGCACCCAGCCCTGCACTTCATAGGTTCCGCTTTGATATCCAGATTACAAGAACAGTTTTCATTCGTGCGCGCCCTGCGCAGCGATCCCATCCGCATTCCTCTGCAAACCGTTGTCGCCGTGGCACTGGCCTATCTGGCCGGGCGGCTGCTGGCCACCGACAATGTGTCGTGGTCGGTTTTTTCGGCCATTTTCGTCGTGCAGGCGAGCGCTGGCGCCACGTGGGGGTTCGCGATCGACCGCACGCTGGGCGCACTATTAGGGTCGGCCCTCGGTTGCCTGCTGGTGCTGATTGCCGTGCATTTCGAAGTCCCTTTCATGGCCACCATGCTTGCCGGCGTGGCACTGATGAGCGTGGCCGCGGCGTTGCGGCCCGCACTTTCCTACGGGTTGGTCACCGTCGCCATTCTGACTGTTGCTCCCGGTGCGAACCTGGTCGAGGACGCTGTGGAAAAAGTCTGGGCGGTGGCGCTCGGCTCACTGTGCGCAGCGCTGGCTGGCACCTTGATACTGCCCGTCTCGGTCCACGGGCGTGCGCGCGAGGATATGGAAAGCACGGCTGCCGCGTTGGCACTGTGGCTCGATGCAAGCACGCAGGCCCTGCTCGATCGCGAACGCGGACCGATCGA
>JBAZPE010000040.1:0-9576 GCA_041648375.1 Burkholderiaceae bacterium
GCATGGCCTGCGCCTTGCTCAGAAATCCGTCGGCCCCGGCGCGCAGCACCAGCGAAATCGTGGCGGGATTGTCATGCGCCGAGGCGACCAGAATGCGAATGGCGGCATAGCGCTGCCGCAAGAGGGAAATGAGTTGAACACCATCCGAATCGGTGTCCGACAAGGCATAGTCCAGCATCAACACGTCGATACGCTGCCCGCCGCGCAGCGCCTGCAGCAAATCCAGGCTGCTGCCATATGACCCGGCCAACTCCATACGGGCATCACTGGTGATCTCGCGGGCGTAGCCCATCCGCACCACGGCGTGGTCGTCCAGCAACGCGACGTAAATGGGATAGTCGGGTGATTTCATACCGATGCGATCACAGGAGAAGCATGCGGCCCAGTCTACCAGCGCGTCGCGCCTTGCGAAACACACGTCCCAAACCTGAAACATATTGCATGTTGGAAGCGGTGGTCACCACTCAACTAAACAGGCGCCCCTGCAAATCGGTCGCGGCCTGCCCGGCTTCGCCGGCACCACACAGGCCGCTGATGCGAACGCCCAGCAAGCGCAGTTTCAGATCCAGCGGTGCGCGACGCAAACACTCTCCCGCGGCCCGGCGAATCACCGTCGCGTCGCCCGTTGCGTCTGGCAGCGTGACATCACGCGTCACGATCTTGAAGTCGGAATAACGAAGCTTGATCCCTACCGTGCGACCGACATAGCCCTTGCGTCGCAAATCGTCGGCCAGACGTGTACAGAGGTCGGTGAAGATCGTCGACAACAACTGGCGATCCTGTTTGACATGCAGATCACGTTCAAACGTCGTTTCGCGACTGATGGACTTCGGATCACTGCGATTGGCCACATCACGATCATCCCGACCATGTGCGGCCTCGACCAACCAAGCGGCATAGCTGCGCCCGAAGCGCGCCTGCAGTAACCCGGGATCGGCCTGAGCCAGCTCCCCGATCGTGTGAATGCCCAACGTTTGCAAACGCTCATTGGCTTTGGGACCGATGCCATTGACCTTGCGCACGGGCAAGGGCCAGATACGCGCGGCCATGTCACTGTGATTGATCAGCGTCAACCCACCAGGCTTTTCCAGGTCGGAACAAATCTTGGCCAGCAGCTTATTCGGCGCAATCCCGATCGAGCAGGACAATCCGGTCGCGTCACGGACCGCATCCTGCAGTTGTCGCGCCAACCGCGGCGTATCGGCATCCAGACCGCTCAGATCGATGTAAATCTCATCAATGCCGCGATCCTCGATATGCGGCGCAATTGAGGCGACGGCCGACTTGAACAAACGCGAATAATAGCGATACGCATCGAAATCTGCGGGCAACAAGATTGCATCGGGTGCAAGCGCTGCAGCCTTCATCAGCCCCATCGCCGAAAACACACCCAGCGCGCGTGCCTCATACGTCGATGTCGTCACCACGCCGCGACCGGCGTAATCACGCAGACGTGTGAATCGGTGCAGGCCTGCGCCTTCGATCGGCGAAGACGCCGAGCGCCCGCCAATTACCACCGGATGCCCCTTCAACTCCGGATAGCGCAGCAGTTCAACCGACGCATAAAACGCGTCCATGTCCAGATGCGCCACACGCCGCGCCGTACCCGCCACAATCAACCCGTCTTATTTGGCTTGGGTCGGAGCCAGACGTGGCATGTACGCCTTGCACGAAGGCGTGCGGAACGTCACGGCATCACGCATCGCGTTGACCGCGTTGGCATCCCAGATGCTGCGTCCCCACATCACGATCTCGACATTGGTACGTCCCGCCCCGGCCGCACTGGCGTCCACGCGCGCGATGTCGTTCTCGGTGAACGGGGCACGTACGACCACGCTGCCGCTATCGGCGTTGCCACCCGGCAGGCGCAGTACCTGATAGGCATCCTTGCCCCTCAGGCACAACTTGGCCTGCTCCTGGGCGGCATCGAGTGCATCCTGCACAGGCATATTGGCCTGGAATGACGCCCGAGGCGCACTGCCGCCGTCCACGCCCAGTGCACAACCGCCAAGCACACCCAACAATGCGACTGCTGCCATCGGTCTGAACATCATGTTTTCTCCTGATCAATGCCGGGCATTATCGCCCATCGCGACAACGACCCTTCCGGCTGCAGGGTCAACGCAGGGAATTTAGTGTCCCTGCCCGGTTCGACACCGCCTGCCGCCCTGTGGCATGATCGACGGGATACTTACGTCGGAGGTTTTACCTTGCTGAAGTTCATGACCCACACCCTGCTTGCTGCCAGCCTGATCGGTGGTGGTGCCGCCGCGGCATCCACCCCCCCGAAATTCCCCGTGAAGGACTTTTTCCGAAATCCGGACAAGGGCTTTTTCCGCCTGGCCGATGACGGCAAAACGCTGGGTTTCATGCAGCCAGTCTCGGTAGACGGTCAGCCCGCGCGCATGAACATTTTTGTTCAGCCCTTGAACGGCAGCACGCCCACGGGCACCCCCAAACGCCTGACCGGTGAAACCGCGCGCGACATCAGCAACTTCTACTGGAAGGGCAACCACACCATCCTGTTCGAGAAAGACTTCGGCGGCGATGAAAACTTCCACGTGGTGGCCGTGGACACCGCCACCGGAAAAATCACCGACCTCACCCCCTTCGAAGGCGCACGCGCCAGCCTGGAAGACGACCTCGAAGACGACCCCGATCACATTCTGGTCAGCCACAACAAGCGCGACCCCGAGGTGTTCGATGTCTACCGCGTCAATGTCCGCAATGGCCAAAGCACGCTTGTGGCCGAGAACCCCGGCAACGTCGTGGGCTGGCAGACCGATCACGCCGGCCAGGTGCGCGCGGCCATCACCAGCGACGGCCTAAATACCACCCTGCTCTATCGCGAGCGGGAATCCGACGACTTCAAGCCACTGATCACCACCGACTTCAAAACGCAGGTCAGCCCAGCTTTCTTCACCTTCGACAACAAGCAGATGTATGCGCTGTCCAACCGCGGGCGCGACACCCTGTCACTGGTGACCATCGACCCGGCCAAGCCCGACGAAGAAAAGGAAATCTTCAACCCCGGCAAGGTAGATCTCGCCGGTGCAGGCTATTCCCGCCTGCGCAAGGTGCTCACCGTCGCGGCCTACGAAACAGACAAAACCCAGCGCAAGTTCTTCGATGCCGAAACCGAAGCGCTGTACGCCAAGCTGCAGAAACATTTGTCCGGCTACGAATTCGCGCTGCAGGGCTACACCCGCGATGAGAAAACCTTCATCGTTGCCGCCTACAGCGACCGCACGCCGGGCGCACGCTACATCTACGACTCCCGTGCCGACACCCTGACCAAACTGGCCGACATCAACCCGGCCCTGCCGGAAAACCAGATGGCCGAAGTGCGGCCCATCAGCTACCAGAGCCGTGACGGGCTCACCATCCATGGCTACCTCACGCTGCCGGTCGGCCGTGATCCCAAGAACCTGGCGTGCATCGTCAATCCGCATGGCGGGCCGTGGGCGCGTGACAGCTGGGGCTTCAATCCGGAAATCCAGTTCCTGGCCAACCGCGGCTTCTGCATCCTGCAGATGAATTTCCGGGGCTCGACCGGTTACGGGCGGGCATTCTGGGAGGCCAGCTTCGGGCAGTGGGGCCTGAAAATGCAAGATGACGTGACAGACGGCGTGAACTGGCTGGTCGCTCAGGGCATTGCCGATCCCAAACGCATCGGCATTTATGGTGGCAGTTACGGCGGCTACACCACGCTGGCCGGTGTCGCGTTCACACCCGACCTCTATGCCGCGGCAGTAGATTACGTCGGGGTGTCCAATCTGTTCACTTTCATGAACACCATCCCGCCCTATTGGAAGCCGCTGCTGGCCAAAATGCACGAAATGGTCGGCGACCCCGAGCGTGACAAGGAACGCCTTGCGGCCACCTCGCCGGCGCTGCATGTCGACAAGATCAAAACCCCGCTATTCATCGCTCAGGGTGCGCGCGACCCGCGGGTGAACAAGGATGAAAGCGATCAGGTCGTCAAGGCGCTGCGAGCGCGAGGCGTCGAAGTGCAATACATGGTCAAAGAGAACGAAGGACATGGTTTTCATAATGATGAAAACAAGTTCGAGTTCTACGGTGCCATGGAAGCCTTCCTCACAGAACACCTCAAGCCCTAGAAATATATATTTTGTTACGGAAACCCGAGGCACATGCCTCGGGTCTATACGGTTTCGCCCTACACTTGCGTTCGATGAACTCCCGCCATACGCCTAGCCCCCGCACGTCCCTGTCCGACTCCGATCAGGGGCGCCGTCCGCCTTCTGCTCCCCCGCCACGTGGTGGCGGCAACCAAGGCGGTGGCCGCTCGGGCTGGATCGGTGCGATCAAGAAGGCGGTGTTCGTGTGCGTGGGTCTCGGGCTATGCGGTCTGCTCGTGGCCGTGCTGGCGGTCGGCCTCACCTGGCCGAACCTGCCCAATCTGCATGCGATGACCGATTACCGGCCAAGTGTGCCCCTGCGCATCTACACGGCCGACAAAGTATTGATCGGCGAGTTCGGCGAAGAACACCGCAACGTCATGCGTTTTGCCGAGTTCCCGGATTCGCTCAAGCAAGCCATTCTCGCAGCCGAAGACGACAACTTCTATTCCCACGGGGGCGTGGACTGGATGGGCGTGGCGCGCGCAGCCATCACCAACACCCTGCGCGGCGCACGAAACCAGGGCGCCAGCACCATCACCATGCAGGTGGCGCGCAACTTCTATCTGTCCAGCGACAAGACCTTCCTGCGCAAGTTCTATGAATTGCTGCTCACCTTCAAGATCGAACGCGAGCTGACCAAGGATCAGATTTTCGAACTTTACATGAACCAGATCTATCTGGGTCATCGCTCCTACGGCTTTGCGGCGGCCACGCGCACCTATTTGGGCAAGAACGTCTCCGAGCTCACGCCTGCGGAATCGGCCCTGCTCGCCGGCATCCCCAAGGCACCCTCACGCGCCAACCCGATCACCAACTTCGAGCGCGCCCAGATTCGTCAGCGCTACATCCTGGGCCGCATGCATTCGCTGGGCTACCTCGACGAAGCCGCCTACAAAAAGGCGCTCGATGAAGAGCTCCATATTGGTCGTGCCCGCCCCGACGACGCTCCCACCCTTGCCGTGCACGGCGAATATCCCGCTGAAATCGCACGCCAGTCGGCCGTCGCGCTCTACGGCGAGCAAGCCTATACCCGTGGCATCGACGTCTACACCACGATTGACTCCAAATCGCAGGCAGCCGCCTACAGCGCCGTGCGTGAGCGCGTGCTCGAATACACCCGACGCGCGCCCTATCCTGGCCCTGAAGCCCGGATCGACCTGCCGGAAGGCGTGGAAAGCGACGCCACCAAACTCGACGAACTGCTCGATGCCGCCTACGAAAAAACCGCCGACAGCGACAACCTGCTGACCGCCGTCGTGCTCTCGGCCAGCCCCGATAAGGTCGTGGTGGCCCGCAGTGCGCGCGACATCATCACCATCACCGACAAAAAAGCACTGGCCGTCGTTGCCCGCGCACTTGCGCCCAATGCTGCAGCCGATCTTCGCATCACCCGTGGCGCCGTGGTTCACATCTACAAGAACGGCGAGAACTGGGAAATCGTCAACATGCCGGCCGTGCAGGCCGCACTGGTCTCAGTCGTTCCGGAAGATGGTGCCATCACCGCAATGATCGGCGGTTTCGATTTCTGGCGCGGCCACTTCAATCGGGCGACGCAGGCCTTCCGGCAACCGGGGTCGAGCATCAAGCCCTTTGTCTATGCCGCCGGGCTGGAGCGTGGCCTGACCCCCGCCACCCAGATCTCCGACCAGCCCTTCACCCTCACGGCAGCACAGACCGGCTCGCGCGCCTGGTCACCGAAGAACGACAACAACCGCTACGAACCCTTCCTCACCATGCGGCAGGCCCTGTATCGGTCCAAGAACATGGTGACCATTCGCATTGCGCAGGCCATCACCCCGCAATATGCCCAGGAATACCTCACCCGCTTCGGCTTTGAGGCAGAACGCTGGCCGGCGGTGTTGCCTCTGGCCTTGGGCGCCGGCGGCGCGACACCCTTGCAAATAGCCAGTGCCTACGCGGTATTCGGCAATGGCGGTTATCGCGTCGACCCCTATCTCGTGGCACGCGTGACCGACCGCGCCGGGCACGAACTCGTTCGCGCCCAGCCGGTGAAAGCCGGGGCCGATGCACCTCGCGCCATTGATCCCCGCACGGCCTGGATCATGGACGACATGCTGCGCGGCGTGGCACGTTCGGGCACAGGCGCCCGTGCCACCGCCACCCTCAAACGCACTGACATTGGCGGCAAGACCGGCACGACCAACAATTCGGTCGACGTCTGGTTTGCTGGATACACCCCTGCGCTGGCGACCAGCGTCTGGCTGGGCTTTGACCAACCGCGCTCACTGGGATCGCAGATTTTCGGCAGTGGCCTGGCCTTGAGCACCTGGACCGATTACATGCAGGTCGCCCTCAAGGGTGTGCCGGTTGCCAAACCGCGCCCACAGCCCGAGGGGCTGATCGTGGATAACGGTGAGTACTACTACGCCGAATTCCCGCCCGGTCAGGCGGTGGCCTCGCTGGATCTGCCTGCAGAAAGTTCGCTGGATGATTTCCTGAACAACGCTCAGCCCAGCGATGGCAGCCTGGGTGGCTTCGGCGGCGCACTGCGTCCCAACAACGGTTGGGGCAACGATGGCAGCCGACCGCTGGCACCCCTGCCAGAAAGCTCGGGCGCAGCACCAGCCAGCAACCCCGTGCGCGACATCCCGCCCATTCCGGTGCCAGGTCTTTAAGGTTATAGAGCTGCTCGAAGCCGGCCTATTGCCGTGCGCGCCTAAGCGCGCGCTCGGAATCGAAATACACCGGCTTGCAGATGTGGATCAGCGCATCGCGCGATGTGTCGTCTTCGCCCACGAACAGTTGCAGGCCTGGATCGAACCGATAGGTCAGCTTGTGCGAAGCACAGCCCTTATCGTCCCAGCCACATTGCAGATACTCTGCACTCAGAAAATCGTCGGCACGGTAAAAGCTCACGCCTCCCGCAAAATCACCCGATGTGGTCGCATCGATCAACGTCTGCCCCCGGGCGGCGCCATTGACGCGCCAGGACAGCTCGATCGCGGTTCGCACCACGCCCAGGCCCAGATCGACCTGTCCCATGGCATAACGCACATTGGGAATGCTGCCGTAGGCCAGGAACCGCCCTTCGATGATATCTACCGCAGGCGACTGCCAATCCATGCAGGACGCCGCCTCCTCATCGCCTGCCACCGTGGCCGCCGCCTCACGGCTCGCACCCACCGACGCCGCTGCGTCATACGTGGCAGGTTGCTCGCCATAGGTGGCCGCTGCCGCGTCTGACTGCCCCGCCGCTGCCGGCATGACAGTCTGTGTTTCATTGCCGCCGGGCTCACGCGACCACAAGGCCCCTGACATCGACAGGCTGATGACCCCTACCGTCAAGGCAAGTCCACGTCGCACGGGCGTGCGTAAAGGCAGACATCGCCGATGTCTGACGACCGGGTGTCTCTGTTGCGCACCCTGCGCCAACCTGCCCACTGCCACTGTCCTGCGCATCGTGTTGCCTGCAACGCTTAAAAGGATGAAAAGCCAAGGCGACACTGAACAAACGCCCATCTTTAATCAACAACTTATTGCTTCGCTTCAACGCTCAGTTCATTGCACCATACGGCGAGGCTGTAATCTCAGGACGAAAAAAAGGGGCGCCGTAGCGCCCCTCATTCTGTTGCTTTGCCGCTACAAACTGACCTGTCAGCCCTCTGTCGGCATGGGTGAAGGCTGCGCACCCGCAGTGATCACCATCGTCTCGCGAGGATTCGCCAGGCGAATACCTGCCTCGCGGAAGCGTAGCAACACGCGACGATTGAATTCGCGCTGCACCGCCCAACGACCCCGATCGATCGTACGGATCTGTCCCGCCACGGTCACTGCCGCACCGTCTATCTGGTCCACGCCCCAGATATCGATATCGGCCAGAATCAGGTTTTCGTACGCTGCCTCGCTGCGCATTTCGGCACCAATGGAACGCAGCACATCGTAGACCTTGGTCATATCGGTATCTGCCGTGACGCTCACCCGAACCGCCGCATTGCCCAGGCCGCGGTTGGTATTGTTGACGGTCGTGACCGAGCTGAACGGCACCACATGCAGCGAACCGTCGCCGGCACGCAGCCGAACGGTGCGCACCGACAAATGCTCCACCGTGCCTGATACGCCAGCCACGGTGACCCCATCGCCCACCTGCATCGTGTTCTCCATCAGCAGGAAAATGCCGGTCACGAAGTCCTTCACCAGGTTCTGCGAGCCGAAAGCCAGTGCCGCACTCAGCAGGCCGGCACTGGCCAACAGCGGCGCCGTATTCACACCCAATTCGCTCAGCGCGGTGAACAGAACGACCAGCCCGATCACCACGAACAGCGCGCTGCGCATGATCGGCATCAGCGTTTTCAGGCGTGCCACGCGTGCTGTGTCACCGGTGGCTGTCCACAGGTTGATGCGACGCTGCAAGGCATAGCCCACGGCCTCCCAGGCCAGAATGGCAAGCAACACGGCAATGGCAATCGTCCAGCATGCCGAGGCAAAGCGCCGGCCGACCGTCCCCGTAGCGAACCACTGTGATACCGGGGCACCCCAGACATGCAGCAGTGCGAGCACCGTTCCCACCGCCAGCAAAATCGTCATGAAAAAGCGCAGCACGGCACGATAGCGCCCGCCTGCTGCGGCCGGTTGATCGACCAGCAGCGGATCGATGCGCGAGAACCCGGTGTCCAAAATGCCGTGCAGCACGATGGCCAGCACGCGCGAGGCCACCAGCACACCGGCCGTCACCGCAACGAAATGGACCACACGCTGAAAGCCGTTCTCTACGCTGAGCGCCCAGACCAACCAAAGCGCGGCAATGAACACCACCGCCACGAAGACCCACACTTCGGCCAGAAAGCCGCGCAGTGCCGTCAGCCCCGACCGTGCCGAACCCTCGGGCACAACTGGGCCTCGCAGCACAGCCGCTACACGATCACGCGATTTCACCGCCAGCACGATCAGCATGATGTGCACGATCAACGAGGTCAGCTTCAATACCAGTACGTTGAAATGCAGGCCCGCGCCCACAGCGACCAGGCACTCGCCCAGTGCAATGCCAACGCCGGAGGTTACCGCCAGAATGCAGGCCCAGCCATAGGCGTGTGACGCGGCGTCATCGCTGATCGAAAGCAAACGCAGGCGCGCACTGGTGGGGCTGACCATCAAGCGGGCCAGCACCAGCGCGGTACGCACGCCGGCGTAGGCATTGGCCAGCGCCAAGACCACAAAATACGCACGACTACCCGTCAGAAAGGCATTGGACATGACGCCGGTCGTTGCCAGAAACGCCGCCAGCGGGATCCAGCGCAGGAAAGCGTGGGTGACGGCATAGGGCATCTTGCGAAGCAGAGTCGACACCTGCCTACGCTCGGCATGCGCTTCCACCAGCAAGCGCGGCTTGCGAAGCAGACGGCGCACCACCCACTCCAGACACCAGGCCAGCGCCACGATGCCCACCACCCATGCCGTGCCGATGAGAATGGCC
>JBAZPE010000041.1:0-9566 GCA_041648375.1 Burkholderiaceae bacterium
GCGATTAAGCCAGCAGTCGGTCCTGGCGCAAACCTATTTCCAGTTGCGCATCACCGATGAATTGCGCGTGCTGTTCGAGCGCACCGTTGCCTCTTTCGAACGATCCTTGCGTCTGACGCGCAATCGCTACGACGCGGGTCTTGCGCCTCGTGTGGATGTTGCCGTGGCCCAGACCCAGCTGGAAAACGGCCGGGCGTCGCTACTGGAGATTTCGCAGCAACGCACACTGCTGGAGAACGCCATGGCGCTGCTGATCGGGCAGCCCCCATCGCGGTTCAGTCTGCCGCAGACGGCCTTCGTGCAGAATGTGCCGAACATTCCCGTGGAACTGCCCGCTACGCTCGTCGAGCGCCGCCCGGACGTCGCCGCTGCCGAGCGGCAGGCCGCAGCAGCCAATGCACGCATCGGTGTCGCGCAGGCCGCGTGGTTCCCGGCGCTCACCCTATCGGCCAGCGGTGGCTGGCGCAGCAGCGATTTTGCCGAATGGATCACCGCGCCTGCCCGGTTCTGGACACTTGGCCCCCAACTGGCGGCCACGATCTTCGATGCCGGTGCAAGGCGCGCGCAGGTCGATCAGGCACGTGCCCAGTACGATGCGCAGGCCGCCGCCTATCGTCAGACGGTGCTGACGGCATTGCGTGAGGTCGAAGACTACATGGCGACGTTGAGCGTGCAATCACGCAACCAGGTCGTGCGCCTGCGCGCGCTGGAATCGGCGCGTCTGTCGCTGCGCCTGACGCGCAATCAATATGACGAAGGGCTGATCAGCTACCTCGATGTCGCCAATCTGGAAACCAACGCGCTTGCCGCCGAGCGTGATGCGCTGAACGTGGTGCAGTCGCGGCTGGTCGCCAGTGTGCAGCTCATCGCCGCGCTGGGTGGAGGCTGGGACATCCGCAGCATGACTGATCCGCTTGCCCCTGCCGAGCCGGCAATAGAGCGCTTGGACCAAGACCAGACACTCGAGCCGGGCTTTAGCAATCGCGACATGGAACGGCCCGACGCCCCGCGTCAATCGGTGGAATAATGGGGGTTTCCTGCGGCCTTCACTCGCCGCGCGCAACCTGGGAGCATATATGGCTGTCAATCTTCAGATCCCTCACGCATCGGATATTCACGCGGTACCAGGCGTGGAAATCGGTGTTACCGAAGCCGGCATTCGAAAGGCCAACCGACGCGATCTGACGGTTTTCAAACTTGCGCCCGGCACCACCGTGGCTGGTGTGTTTACGCGCAACCGCTTTCGTGCGGCGCCCGTGCAGCTGTGTGAAACCCATCTGGCCACCGGCTGCCCCATTGCTGCCCTGGTCATCAATACCGGTAACGCGAACGCGGGCACCGGCGCATCGGGTTTGCAGCATGCGCAGCAGACCTGCGAGGCCCTCGCCGGCCTGCTGGGTGTCCAAGCCCAGGAAATCCTGCCGTTCTCCACAGGCGTCATTCTCGAGCCGCTGCCGGTTGATCGTCTGACCGCTGCGCTGCCCGCTGCCATCGGCGACCTCGCACCGGGGCACTGGCACGACGCCGCGCACGGCATCATGACCACTGATACCTTGCCCAAGATCGTTTCGCGCCAGATTCAGATCGGCGGCAAGACAGTCACGATCACCGGCATCAGCAAAGGCGCAGGCATGATTCGTCCGAATATGGCGACCATGCTTGGCTTTCTGGCCACCGATATCGGCATCGCCCAGCCAGTGCTGCAGGCGCTGGTGCGCGACATTGCCGATGTGTCATTCAACCGCATCACGGTCGATGGCGACACCTCGACCAATGACTCCTTTATCCTCATGGCCACAGGCCAAAGTGGCGTGCAGATTGACAGCGCCAGCGACGCCGCTTACCCCGAGGTGCGCGACGCACTGGCATCGGCAGCCACCGAGCTGGCACAGAAAATCGTGCGCGATGCGGAAGGCGCCACCAAATTCATCACGATTCGCGTCGAGGAAGCGGGCAACCGCGACGAAGCGCTGAAGGTGGCGTATGCCATCGCACATTCCCCACTGGTCAAGACGGCTTTCTTTGCCTCCGATCCCAATCTGGGCCGCATTCTGGCCGCCGTGGGCTACGCCGGTATCGATGATCTCGATGTGTCCGGCACCCGCCTGTGGCTGGACGATGTGCTGGTCGCCGTCCATGGCGGGCGCAATCCCGACTATCAGGAAGCCGACGGGCAGCGCGTCATGAAGCAGGCCGAAATCGGCGTGCGCGTGGCACTGGGTCGTGGCAACGAGGTGGAAACGGTCTACACCTGCGATTTTTCGCACGAGTACGTCACCATCAACGCCGACTACCGCTCCTGATCGTCTGACGACGCACCCTCGGGGATAGATGTGAACGCTACAGATTTGACAACGCTCATCACGCGCGCCGAGCGCGTGTTGCTCCAGCTCGAAGCATGGTTGCCTGAAGCACCTCCGGCGATCGACTGGTCGGCCACCGCTTTCCGGTGGCGCAAACGCGGTGCGCGCGGCTGGCTCGACGCGGTGCGCAATCCCGCCCGTATCGGTGGCGACGATTTGCAGCACGTCGACCGCCAGAAAGAGATCATCGACCGCAACACCCAGCAGTTCCTGCGTGGCAAACCGGCCAACAATGTGCTGATGACCGGGGCGCGGGGAACGGGCAAGAGTTCACTGGTCAAAGCCATGCTCAGCGCCTATGAGGCGCAGGGGCTGCGCCTGATCGAGGTCGACAAGAGCGATCTGGGAGACCTTTCCGACATCGTCGATACGGTGGCGCAGCGCCCCGAGCGGTTCATCGTGTTCTGCGACGACCTGTCGTTCGAAGAAGGCGAGGGCGGCTACAAGGCATTGAAGTCCGTGCTGGACGGCTCGGTCTCATCGGCAGGTGAAAACGTGCTGATCTACGCCACCTCCAATCGCCGCCACCTCATGCCTGAATACATGAGCGAGAACCTGCAGGCCAAGCATCAGAGCGACGGCGAGATCCATCCCGGTGAAACCGTCGAGGAAAAAGTATCGCTGTCCGAGCGCTTCGGCATCTGGCTCTCGTTCTATCCCTTCAAGCAGGACGACTATCTCGACATCGTGCATTACTGGCTGCGCGAGATGGGATGCGACCAGACCCAGATCGACGCCTGCCGCCTGCCTGCACTGCAGTGGGCATTGGAGCGTGGCTCGCGTTCGGGTCGGGTCGCCCACCAGTTTTCTCGCGACTGGGCAGCACGATATGTCTGAGAAGATCGTGGATGTCGCCGCTGGCGTCATCTTGCGGCCTGATGGCAAGTTGTTGCTGGGCCAGCGTCCCGTGGGCAAGCCCTGGTCGGGCTGGTGGGAGTTGCCCGGTGGCAAGCTCGAGCCGGGCGAAACCGTCGCGCAGGCGCTCGCCCGCGAACTCAAGGAAGAAATCGGCATCGATGTTCAGCACTCACGTCCCTGGGTGACCTATGTCCATGCCTATCCCGAGAAAACCGTACGCCTCGCGTTTCATCAGGTCACGCGCTGGGCCGGCGAGCCGCAAGGGCTGGAATCGCAGGCCCTGCAGTGGGTCACCGTTGGAGATGCGCACCGGGTGGGCGACCTGCTGCCTGCTACGTTGCCGGTGCTGCGCTGGCTGAGCCTGCCTGAGCAGTACGGCATTTCCAGCATCGGATCACCCGAGGGCGTGCAGGCGTTCCTCTCGCGACTCGATGTCGCAATGGGCAAGGGGCTGCGCCTGGTGCAGCTGCGGGAACCCGCCTGGCCGCTGGGCGCGGCGCATGACTCGCTGCGCGCGGTCATGCTCATTATCCGTGACCGGTGTCACGCAGCAGGTGCCCGGCTGTTGATCAACAGCGTGCACCCTCGTGCGTGGGCTGACGACGCCGATGGGGTGCACCTGCGCGCAGCCGATGCGATGTCCGCGCAGGCCGATGCGATGCCTGCGCAGGCCGATGCGCTGGGCACGCGGCGATCGGGGCTGTTGGGCGTGTCGGCGCATACGCCGCAGGAAGTGGCACGTGCCCGTGCCCTGGATGCCGATTTCGTGGTCGCCGGTCCCGTGCTGCCTTCGGCGAGTCATCCAGGCGATCCCGGTATCGGTTGGTCTGGATTCGAGCGCATGTTGTGTGACGCGGGTTTGCCGGCCTTTGCGATCGGTGGCCAGAGCGAGCACACTCTGGCACAGGCCCGCCAGGCGGGCGCGCACGGCATCGCCGGCATCAGGGCATTCCTGTAGGCAGCCGCCAGACCGTGTGGGCCACGCGACGGTCCACACATTTTTTTTGCAGACGCGTTGCTCTCGTTGCTCACCGGGCGTAGGATCAAAGACTTAAACGTTTTGTTGCATGACGCGAATCTGTCATGAACAACATGCCGATCGGTCATTTGATAGGTAAGCAGGGCGTGGACGTCATCGCGACAAGGTCTGAGCATTCCGAATTGCAGGGTGATCCGCAGCAAGCGGCAGACTGCATGTTGTCCGGATGGAATGGGTCCGACGATCTGTGGGTTTTTGCTTATGGCTCCCTGATCTGGCGTCCCAGTTTCGAATGGGTCGAACGCCGATGCGTCACCTTGCGCGGCTATCATCGCTCGCTTTGTCTGTGGTCGCACGACCACCGCGGCTCGCGTGATGTCCCCGGTGTGGTCTTTGGCCTGAATCGGGGCGGCAGTTGCCGGGGTGTGGCCTATCGCATTGCCGCCGAACGCGTGCGCACCACCTTTGCGGCGCTCTGGGCGCGCGAAATGATCACCAGTGCCTATGTTCCTCGCTGGGTGCGTTGCGACAGTGACGACACTCCCGTTCAGGCGCTGGCGTTTCTGTTGAACCGTACCTGCCAGGAATACACCGGCGCCTTGCCGGAAGAACGTTTGCTCATGGCCATCAGGCAGGCGGTCGGCATGTCCGGCCCATGCATCGAATATGTCGTGCAGACCCATTCCGCCCTGCACGATCACGGCATCCACGATAAAAGCCTGTGCAACCTGGTGCAACGCTTGCGCGAAGCCATTTAGGCTCCCAGGCAGTCGGGTGGCCCGCATTGCGCCGTTACGCCATCGGGCAATCGGGCAATCGCGCAGTCTGGCAGTCGGGAAGCGCCACGGCTTAGACCAGGAAGATGGTCGCGAGTCCCAGGAACACAAAAAATCCGAGCGCATCGGTACAGAATGTCAGCAGCACCGACGAGCCGATGGCGGGATCCTTGCCGAACCGTGCACGCACCATCGGGATGATGACCCCGACCGATGCACCGATCAGCATGTTCAGGATCATGGCGCCCATCATCACGATCGCGATCGCGATGGACCCTGAGAACGCCCAGGCGAACAGGGCGGCCACCACACTGCCGCACAGCCCCACCAGCAGGGTCACGCGCATTTCCCGTTTGACCAGCTGCCAGATATTGCGCCCCGTAATGCGGCCGACCGCCAGCGCTCGAATCACCATCGTCATGGTCTGGTTGCCCGAGTTGCCACCGATGCCGGCGACGATGGACATCAGAAATGCCAGGATGACGATCTTGCCCACGGTGTCCTCGAAACGGGATGCCACCAGGGAGGCGGTTGCCGCCGTGCAGAGGTTTACCAGCAGCCAGGGCGCACGGTTGCGCACCGCCTTGGACAAGGGCGCAAAAATGTCTTCTTCTTGCAGACCGGCACGCGACAGTGCCTGCTCTTGCGAGTCTTCTCGAATCACGTCCACGACGTCGGCGATCGTGACGCGACCGATCAAGCGGTTCTGATCATCCACCACCGGCGCTGACACCAGATCGTAACGCTCGAACGCACTGGCTGCATCGGCATCGGAGTCCAGCGGATTGAGCGCCAGATAATCGGTGGTCATCACGGTGCGCACGTCCGTCTCGGGCTCGGCCACCAGCAGTCGGGACACTGGAAGACTGCCCTGCAGGCGGTCCTGCCTGTCCACGACGAAGATCTGATCGGTGTGGTCGGGCAATTCCTGCAGTCGGCGCAGGTAGCGCAGCACCACCTCGAGGGTCACGTCCTCGCGCACCCGCACCATTTCGAAATCCATGATGGCGCCCACGCTGTCCTCGGGGTAGCCCATCGCTTCGAGCAATTGTGCGCGCTCTTCTTCGGTCAACCCCTTCTGCACTTCGGCGACCACATCGGCCGGCAGGTCAGGGGCGAGATCCGCCAGCTCATCGGCATCCATGTTGCCGGTGGCAGCGACCAGGTCCTGACGGTCCATGGTCTCGATCAGGGATTCCCGTACCCAGTCTTCGACTTCGAGCAGGACGTCTCCGTCATGCTCGGGGTCCACGAGCGACCAGATGAACTGACGCTCGTTCTTGGGCAACGAAGCAAGGATGAAGGAAATGTCTGCAGGGTGCAGACCATCGATCAGCGACTTGAGCGAGGCGACGTGTTGGCGATGAACCAGACTTTCGACCAGATTGGCCTTGGCATCACCCACTTCCTGGCGGTGAACCAGGTTCTCGATCATTTCATGCTTGCGCAACATCTCCTGCACTTGCGCAAGCGCGTGCTGAGCGTCCTCGGGGTCCAGGCGGCGCGGCTGAATCACGCTTGCTTCGTGTTGCGTCATGCTTGTTGCGGCTTTTCAGGTTGACCGCGCGATTATGCAGGAAAAATGCGACGTACCCGAGGCTAGATGGCCCAGATCGTGATGGCGTAGCCACCAATTAGCAACCAGGCGTAAAGCAGTGCCCCCAGCGCCAGCGCACGGGGCCCGGCACGACGAATCTGCCCGAACCGTGTTTCCATGCCCAATGCGGTCATGGCCATGGTCAACGCAAAGATATCCAGTCGGCGCAACGCGGCAATAACGGGCTCAGGCACGACGCCCAGCGAGTTGATGCCTGCGAGCAACAGAAATCCGAACAGGAACACCGGCACGGGGATCTTGCCCGAACCCGTCGCATCGGACGCTGAAGCATCATCACCCCGGCCGAAGCGTGAACGCAGCCAGAAGCCCAGAATCACCAGCACGGGAACCAGAATGGCCACGCGAGTCATCTTCACGATAGTGGCCGTCTCGAGCGCTTCCGGCCCCATCGCACTACCGGCGGCCACGACCTGGGCAACCTCGTGAATGGTGCCGCCTACGAATAGCCCCCAGCCCTTAGCGTTCAGCGACAGAATGTCCATGTGGAACAGGATGGGATAGAGAAACATCGACAGCGTGCCGAACAGCACGACGGTCGCCACGGCCACGGCGCTCTTGTGCGGCGCATTTCTCAGCGTGGATTCGAATGCGAGGACGGCTGCGGCACCGCAGATGGCGCTGCCTGCGGCGGTCAGCATGGCAGTGTCGCGGTCCATGCCCAACCACTTGCGGCCGATCCAGGTGCCCAGCACCAGGGTCGACACCACGACACTGGTGGACACCAGCAATCCGGATACGCCGACAGACGCAATCTGCTGGAAGCTGATGTTCAGCCCGTAAAACGCTACGGCAATGCGCAACAACTTGCGAGCGCACAAGTGCACGCCATGATTCCAGCCGTCAGAAGCGCCGCTGCGCAGGAAATTCCCATACAACATGCCCGCCACGATACCGACCACCAGAGGCGAGAAACCCAGGTCTCGTACGGCGGGAATGGCGGCGATCTGCACGACGGCGGCGGCAAACAGGCCGACGAACAGAATGCCATTCAGGGGGTCACGCCAGGGGGCAGGAGCGGGGAGTGTGGTGGTGGACATGCGACGTCGGCAGCGATAAGTAAATAACGAAAAGTAATATTAAGACTGGTTTCCATTATTCGAGTAGCTGTATGTTTTTATAGTTACTATCCAAATTATTGATAACTAGCCTGCTGGAGGCCGTCATGTTCTGTCAGCCCGACCATTTGATGACCTTCATTGCCATCGCCGACGCCGGCAACATCAGCAAGGCAGCCAGGCATTTGCACCTCTCGCAACCTGCGGTGTCGACCCAGATGCGCACGCTGCAGGAATGGTTCGGGGCGCCGCTTTACCGCCGTCAGGGACAGGGGATCGTGCTCACCGACGCCGGTCGTGGCCTGCTGGCGCAGGCCAGGCGTGTGCGGGTGTCACTGGACGACACGCAGGCGCTGCGCGATGCGTATCACGGGCTATCCGCGGGCGAGCTCAGGCTGGGTGCGAGCACCACGCCCGCCAGTTATCTGTTGCCGCGCCTGGTCGCGCAATTTCGCCAGACCTATCCCGCCATCGCGCTTTATCTTTCTGACGGCAACACGGCCGAAATCGTCGAGCGGCTGCCGTTGCTGGACCTGGCCTTCATCGAAGGGGAAATCACGGCCACGCTGCCCTCGGACACAGCCGTGATGCCCTGGCACCGGGATGAAGTGCTTGCCATCGTGCCATCCGGGCACCCATTGGCAGCCCGAGAGGAGGCGACGCTGCAGTCGATTGCCTCGTATCCCTGGGTCGCACGCGAGCCAGGTTCCGGGTTGCGAAGATTGGTCGCACGCACGTTTGCCCAGGCTGGCCACACACCGGTGGCCACGCTTGAGTTGGCCGGCGTGGAAGCCGTCAAGCATGCGGTTCGCGCAGGGCTGGGGGTAGGTTTCGTGTCCTCGCTGGCCATGCAGCACGAGGCTGCAGGACTGGTCGGACTGAGAATCGGTGCGGGCTTGCCCCGCACCTTCAGCATTTTGCTGCCACACGGTGATTCGCCCTCACGCGCGACCTCACACTTTCTGGCGCAGCTCGCGCTTGAACACTAGGCGATGGGGCGTGCCAGCCACTTGCGGGCGAGTTCGACCCAATAGGTGGCGCCCACGGGCAGCAGGGCATCGTTAAAGTCGTAGCTGCCGTTGTGCAGCATGCAGGGGCCCATGCCATGACCTTCATCGCGGTGATCGCCGTCACCGGCTCCTACCCAGATATAGCAGCCCGGGCGTGCCTCCAGCATGAATGCAAAATCTTCTGCACCCATTGATGGATCGATCGTATCGACGACGTTTTCGTTGCCCACGATATCGCGCAGCACATCGGCACAGAAGGCCGATTCTGCAGGATGATTCACCGTCGCCGGATAATTGCGATGGAAATCGAAATCCACCGTGCAACCCATGCCAGCCGCCGTATGGTCAGCCAGCTCGCGCATGCGGCGCTCGATGACATCCAGTGTGGCGGTCGACAGTGTGCGCACCGTACCGCGCAGCACCGCGGTTTCCGGCACGACGTTATCGGCGCTGCCCGAGTGGATCTGCGTGACGCTCACCACGGCGGGCGCCAGCGGGTTGACGTTGCGGGTAACGATGGTCTGGAAAACTTGCGCCATCTGCACGGCCGTCATCACGGTGTCGATGCCCAGATGCGGCATGCCGCCATGCGCGCCTTTGCCGTGGATGGTGATCTTGAAATCGCTGCTCGAGGCCATCAGCGCACCCGGATTCAAGCCGAACTTGCCTACCGGCAGGCCCGGCCAGTTGTGCATGCCGAACACGGCCTCGACAGGAAACTGTTCGAACAGGCCCTCGTCGACCATGGCCTTGGCCCCCGCGCCGCCTTCTTCAGCGGGTTGGAAAATGACGATGACCCGGCCATCGAAATCGCGGTGCTGGGCCAGATAGCGTGCCGCAGCCAGCAGCATCGCGGTGTGCCCGTCGTGGCCGCAGCCGTGCATCTTGCCCGGTGTTTTGCTGGCGT
>JBAZPE010000042.1:0-9542 GCA_041648375.1 Burkholderiaceae bacterium
CGTGCCCTATCGGGGCACCTTTATGGTCGATCTCCTGCCTGCGGGGCGCACGCCGTAATGTTCGCTTCTCGTCAGCCTGGTTCCGCCTTGTCGCTGCTTGCACATCCCGTGCGTGTGGACGAGCGGCTGATCGCCAGCATGCGGGACACGGGCGCGTATCGGGTCCGCGTACTGGTCCCGTCCCTGCCAGCAGGCCCAGCCGGTTATCCGGTGCTCATCATGCTCGACGGCGATGCCTTGTTGCCCGAACTGCTGGCGCATTTCGCCGGGACGGCGGTGCCGCAGCAGGTACCCGTCCTGGTGGTGCTGATCTCTCATGCCGCGCAAGGCGAGGCGGCCCGCCAGGCCCGTGTGTATGACTACACGCCGGGGTTGCCCGGTCATCCCCGACCTGCGGACCCGCGCGTGCCCGCGTGGCGCAATGGCGGTGCCGATGATCTGCTCACGTTCATCGACACGTCGATCATGCCGTGGATCAACGGGCATTACGGCACCGACACCGCCCGGGTGACGTTCTACGGCCATTCCTATGGCGGTCTGTGCGTGCTGCATGCCCTGTGTGCCCAGTCGATGCCCTGCACGCGCTATGTGGCGGTCAGTCCGTCGGCATGGTGGCAGGATGGGGCGATTCTTGCAGAAATAGAGGTCGCGGCTGCGCGGGTTCTGGCCCCGGCTGATGTCCTGGTGATGGTTGGCACCCGCGAGACCTGGCATCGACAGCCCACCGGTCCCGATGGTTCTCCGGACTCCCGCGAGGGGGGCGAGCCGACACTGCCGGCCGCGCGCGATCTGGCGCAGGCGCTCTCGCGCCTGGATGGGTTGCGCGTCGGGTTTCGTGCGGTGGAGGGGGGCACGCATCACACCATGTTGGCGCAATCGGTCGCCCCGGCGCTGGCCTTTGCCCAGCGCATCGAGGCCTTGCCCGCGACTGCGAGCGTTCAGGAGCACTTTTGATCATGACTCATCGTTTTGCGGCGCGACGCCGTTCCGTGTTGCTCGCGGGGGCAGGGCTGGCGACTTCCATCGCCTGGCCCGGTTTGACACGCGCGTCGGGCGAACCCATCAAGATCGCGCTGCTGACCTCGTTGTCGGGCCCATTTTCAGGGCTGGGCGAGAGCATGCGCGCGGGCCTGCAACTGCTGTTGACGCAGTCCAATCAGGAAATGGGCGGTCGGCCCATCCAGCTGCTGGTCGAGGACGATCAGGGCAAGCCGGACGAAGCCGTGCGCAAGGTGCGCAAGCTGGTCGGACAGGACAAAGTAGACATCATTCTGGGTGTGATCAGCGCTGCGGTGGCACTGGCCATTCGCGATATCGTGACTGAATCCAAGACGCTCACGTTCATTGCCAACGCGGCGGCCAACGCCCTGGCACGCGAGGCCGCCAGCCCTTATATTTTCCGCACCACCAAGACCAGCTGGATGCTCGCTCACCCGGCGGCCTTGTGGGTGCATGAAAACGTCGCCACCCGCGGTGGCATCACGCTGGCGTCGGATTATGCCGCCGGGCGAGAGTATGTGGCCGATTTCGAGGACACCTATCGTCAGCAGGGCGGCACGCTGGGCAAACAGTTCTGGACGCCACTGGGCACGACCGACTTCGCGCCGCTACTGATGAACGTGGCGGCGCTGAAGCCTGAATTCATCTATGCGTTCTTTCCGGGCGCCGATGCGGTGCGGTTCCTGAAGCAGATGCAGGACTTCCGCCTGCGCGACAGCATCCGTCTGATTGGCCCGGGCGCCTTGTTCGACCAGGAAGATGTGATCCCCGCAGTGGGCGCCGCGGCATTGGGCGGCTTCAACGCCTTTCATCAATCACCCGGTGCGCCTGCCTCGCAGGCCTTCGTTGCGGCCTACCTGCAGGCGCGCCAGCGGCTGCCGGGTGAGGCCAGCACCGCTGGCTATGCGAGCGGGCAGGTAATTCGAGCGGGCATCGAAGCGGTGGGTGCAGACCTCTCGCGCAAAGACGCATTCAAGGCGGCACTTCTGGCCGCGCCAGTCGCCACGGCGTTTGGCCCCATGCGATTCGATCCCCGCAACAACCAGGCCATCCTCGACATCTATCTGAATGAGGTCAAGCCGGGGCCTGACGGCAAGCCGTTCAATACCGTGATCAAGACCTATCCTGGCGTGCAGGACCCAGGTCCTGCGAACACGCGCCTCTAGTCTGCGAGCCTGATCAGTGGCCTATCTCGTCGTCCAGATCCTCAATGCCCTGTCGTTCTCGGTGCTGCTGCTGCTCACCGGGCTGGGCTTGTCTCTGGTGCTCAGCCTGATGAATTTCGTCAATCTGACGCATGGCTCGATTTTTCTGCTGGGCAGCTATATCGGCGTCCAGTGGATGGCGTCGGGCGCGCCCTGGTGGATGGCGTTTCCGGCAGCGTTCGTGCTCACGGGACTGGTCGGGGCGGTGCTGGATCGTTATCCCTTCCGGCAGTTCTACCCCCGCACGCATCTGATGCAGGTGTTATTGACCTACGGGCTGTCAGTCGTTTTTGCCGATCTGATGCGCTGGGGGTTCGGTGCCGACACGCTCTCGCCCGTGCTGCCCGAACTGCTGCAGGGCGTGGTCTTCGTCATGGGGTTTCCTTTTCCCGTTTATCGCCTGTTCCTGATTGCCACTGGCACCACGCTGGCGCTTGCGCTGTGGTGGGCCATCGAGCGCACCCTTTGGGGCGCGGCGATTCGTGCCTGCGTGATCGACCGGGGCATCGTCGAGACGCTGGGGATCGACACCCGCCGCCTGCTCACGGTCGGGGTGGTGCTGGCAGCAGCGCTAGGCGGTCTGGGCGGCGCGTTGGGCGCGGGCATGTTGTCGGCCTATCCCGGTCTGGATGAAGAGGTGTTGCTGCTCGCCCTGCTAGTGGTGGTGGTAGGCGGGCTGGGCAGTTTCACCGGCACGGTGGTCAGTGCGCTGTTGATCGGTTTCGTGACGACCTTCGCGCGGATGTGGCTACCCGAGTTCGCCAATTTCCTGACGCTGGGCATGATGGCGCTGGTGTTGATGGTCTTCCCGCATGGTTTGCTGGGCCGTGAAACGAGGCAACTATGACGGTGCGCGCATGGTTCACGGGCACATCAATGGACACGTCTTCCGGTCGGCGTGCCGGCGGATGGCGATTGCTGGGTCTGGCTGCACTGCTGTGCGGTGTGTTGGCCGTGTTCGGCAACGACTATCAACTGCGCTTCGCAGCTGAGATTCTCCTGGTCGGCACGGCCGTGATGAGCCTGAATGTGCTGGTCGGTTATGCAGGGCTGGTCTCGCTGGGGCATGCCGCGCTGTTCGGCGCTGCGGCCTACGGCGCAGCGGTCGCCGCGCAGCACTGGGGCAGCGACCTGCTGCTCATGCTGCCGGTGGGCGTGCTGTGCGGCATGGCGCTGGCCGCGTTGATGACGCTGGTGTCCTATCGCAGCGTCGGCCTGTTTTTTCTGGTGCTCACGTTGGTGGTGGGGCAGATGACGTGGGAAGTCGTGTTCCGCTGGCGTGCAGTGACGGGTGGCGCCGATGGATTGCGCGGGTTTCCCGCGCTCACGGTGGCGGGGCTGCCGGCATCGCACCCGCTGGCGCTTTATGCGCTCGCGCTCACACTGGCGCTCGCGTGCGGGTGGGTCCTCCGCGCATTCGTGTCCGCACCGGTGGGCCATGCTGTGCAGGGCATGCGTGATCAGCCGTTGCGCATGCGGGCGCTGGGGTTTCACCTGGGGCGTCTGCGGCTGCAGGCCTTCCTGGTGACGGGGGCCGTGGCCGGCGCTGCCGGGTCGATCTATCCGTTCGTCAATCAGTACGTCGGGCCCAATACCGTGCACTGGAGCATGTCGGCCACGCTGGTGATCATGTCGGTACTGGGCGGTATCGCCACCCTGGCGGGCGGCTTCGTGGGCGCGGCGCTCTACCTGGTGGCCCAGACTCAACTGAGCTCATGGACGGACCGATGGCAACTGCTGATCGGCCTGCTGTTCGTGCTGACCGTGATCTTCGTTCCTCAGGGCATCGTCCCGGCGTTGCGCAGGCGGTTCACATCATGACGCCAGTGCTGCAGGTCGCCGCCATTCAGAAGTCGTTCGCCGCGGTCCCGGTGCTGCGCCAGATCGATCTCGAGGTGGGTGCGGGCGAGGCGCTGGGGTTGATCGGCCCGAATGGCGCGGGCAAGACGACACTGTTCAACATCATGAGCGGGTTCGTGACGCCCGATGCCGGGCAGGTCCGTCTGCAGGGGCGCGACATCACGGAGATGACGCCTGAGTCCCGTGCACGGCTGGGCGTGGTGCGCACTTTTCAGAAGAGCCTGGTGTTTCCGACGATGTCGGTGCGCCGCAATGTGGCCATGGCGGTCCGCGCGGCACAATCAACGGGTTACCGGTGGTGGCGCGCTGCGCCGGCGTTGCGGCAGGCCGACGAGCAGGCGCAGGCACTGGTTGAGGCCGGTGGGCTGGCGAGCCGTGCCGATATGCTTGCCGCCAACCTTTCCTATGGTGAGCAACGCACGCTTGATCTGTTGATCGCGCTGGCGCAGCGACCCAGGCTGCTGCTGCTCGACGAACCCACGGCCGGGTTGTCCGAAGCCGAGTCGCACCGATTGCTTGAGTTGATCACGACGCATCACGCGGACATTGCCCTGGTCCTGGTGTCGCACGACATCGATGTGGTGTTCAGGGTGTGCAGCCGGATTGCGGTCATGGATCTGGGTGTGCTGATCGCAAACGACACGCCGCAGGCCATTCGGGCCGATGCGCGGGTGATCGCGGCCTATCTGGGCATGCCTGCACGATTGATCGAGGGGGCGGGATCATGAGCCCGGTCATCGACATGCGCGCGGTCAGTGCCGGCTATGGTGGGGCCGATGTGCTCTCCGATATCGAGCTGCGCGTCGATGGCGGTGACGTGCTGGCCGTGTTGGGTCGCAATGGTGCCGGCAAAACGACCTTGCTCGAGGCGCTGTTCAATCTGGGCCCGCGCGTGCGGGGGGGGGTGCATGTCAAGGGCGAGCGGGTGAACGGCTGGCCCACGCATCGCATCGCCCGGCTGGGCGTCGCGCTCGTCCCGCAGGGCAGGGGCGTGTTCGCGCCGCTGACCGTGCATGAGAGTCTGTCGCTGGCCACGCTCTCGGCACGTCACCGTGTGCCCGGATCGCATGCGACGCCCTGGACGATCGAGCGGGTCTACGAGATGTTCGAGCGGCTGTACGAGAAACGTGCCACGTCCAGCGGTGCGCTCAGTGGTGGCGAGCGGCAGATGCTGGCGCTGGGCCGCGCGCTGCTCACGCAATCCGATGTGCTCGCGCTCGATGAGCCCAGCGAGGGGCTCTCGCCGAAAGCGGTTGACGACATTCTCGTCACCCATCTTCCGCGCCTGGCGGCTCAGGGTCTGACCATCGTGCTGGTCGAACAGAACCTGGCGCTGTCCTTGCAGGTCGCCACGCGAGCTGTCGTGCTGGCGCAGGGAAGGATGGCCTTCGATGGCGCGCCCCGTGCCCTGGCGGCAGACAGCGCCCTTCAACATCGCCTGCTGGGGGTGTGACGCATGATCGACATCATCCTCATGCAGCTTGACCATGTCGACTCGACGGTGCGTGCGTGTCATGATGCGCTGCTGCCCGCCGAGCAACAACGCGCCGCGGGTTTGCGGCGCGTTGACGATCGCAGCAGGTTCGTCACCACGCGTGCGGTGCTGCGTGCTGTGCTGGCCAGGCGTCTGGGTGTGGTGCCAGCCGCTGTGGCCTTCACGACAACCGCACGCGGCAAGCCTGTGCTCGATGGCGCCATTCATGGCGATGCGCACGTTCATTTCAATGTGTCGCACGCTGGCGCATGGGCTGCGATTGCCATGGCCGCTTATCCTGTTGGCGTGGACATCGAGCAGGTACGCGATCTGGATGTTGCCGCCGTGGCGGCGCAGGTGTTCGATTCGGCGACCTGCCAGCGCATTGCCCGTGATGCGCACGCCCAGGATGTCTTCTTCCGTGAATGGACGGCGCACGAAGCGCAATGGAAGGCGACGGGTGAAGGCTTGGCAGGTGCGCAAGCGCTGCAGGCCGGCGATCGGCAGCCCTCAGGCCAGGGGCGGCTGCTCGGACAGGCTCAGGTGCTTGCATTGGACGTCGCGCCTGGCTATCACGGCGCAGTATGCGTACTGAACGCACCCGGTCTTTGTCGTGCCACGGATATTCACATCACCACCTGTCGTGCCGCAGAGATGCTGGCCCAGGTCAACTCATGATTCTATGCAAGCTGAAATGAAACCTGTCACTCAAGTCTGGCCGCCGGCATTTGCCCAGCGCTATCGTGCAGCGGGTCACTGGCGCGGCGAAACCTTCCATTCCGTGCTGCGTGATCGAGCCAGACGGCACCCCGAACGTGTGGCCATCGTCGCCGACCAGACGCGCTGGACCTACGGTGAGCTGGATCGGCGCGCTGATGAGATTGCAGCGGGTCTGCTGGCCAGTGGCTTGTCGGCGGGCGACCGCGTGATCGTCCATCTGCCGAATGTACCGTCGTTTTTCGAGGTGATCTTCGGGCTGTTCCGTGCCGGCATTCTGCCGGTCTATGCGCTGCCCGCCCACCGGCTCACCGAAATCGAGCACTTTGCCGTGTCCGCCGAGGCGTGCGCATATGTGATGGTGGGTCGACACGAGGGCTTCGATTACGGGGGGCTCGCCGTTGCATTGAAGGCGCGCGTGCCGGCCATCCGGCAGGTATTTGCCGTGCAATCGCCTCAGGCTGGCGATGTGGCCGTGCCAGAGCTGGTCACGCTCGATGACCTGCGTGCGACCGGACGCGCGCAGCCGCTGGCCGCCACCCATGTCGGTCCGCAGCCTTCGGACGTGGCGTTTCTGCAGATATCGGGTGGCAGTACGGGGCTGTCCAAACTCATTGCCCGCACGCACGACGACTACATCTATACGCTGCGCGAGAGCGACACGATCTGCGGCATGGATGAACACAGTGTGTTTCTGGCTGCGTTGCCGATCGCGCACAACTATCCCATGAGTTCGCCCGGGGTGCTGGGCGCGCTCTATGCCGGCGCGCGCGTGGTGCTCAGCCTTTCGCCCAGTCCCGAGGCTGCGTTTCCTCTGATCGAACGCGAAGGCGTCACCATGACCAGTCTGGTGCCGCCCCTGTTGCTGGTCTGGCTGCAGGCCTATCCGAATCGCCGCCACGATCTGTCCACGCTGAAGACCATGCAGGTCGGCGGGGCCAAGCTCGCCCCGGAAATCGCACGTCGGGTGCGTCCGACCATGGGCATCACGCTGCAACAGGTCTTCGGCATGGCTGAAGGGCTGGTGAACTACACCCGACTGGATGATCCCGATGACTTGATCGTGCATACCCAGGGGCGGCCCATCAGCGAAGACGACGAAGTGCTGGTGGTCGACGACCTGGGGCAGCCGGTGGCCCTGGGCGAGTCGGGCTACCTGCTCACGCGCGGGCCTTATACGATTCGCAGTTATCACAACAATGACGCCGCCAATGCCCGGTCATTCACCGACGACGGGTTCTACCGCACCGGTGATATCGTGCGGCGTGACGCGCAGGGCTATCTGACGGTGCAGGGCAGGGCGACGGATCACATCAATCGCGCCGGGGAAAAGATCTCGGCCGAGGAGATCGAAGATCATCTGCTCGCACATCCTGCCGTGTTCGACGCCGCCGTGGTGTCGGTGCCCGACGAGTATCTTGGCGAACGCACCTGCGCGTTCATCATTGCGCAGGGTGACAAGCCCAAAGGGATCGTGCTCAAGCAGTGGATACGGCAACGCGGGCTGGCCGAATTCAAAGTGCCTGATCAGATTGTTTTCGTAGACAAATTTTTCGAGACTGCCGCGCTGAAGATCAGTCGCCGCGAGTTGCGCGCCGCCCTGCGTGCGCAGCTTGCCGACACAGCGGGCGGGGAGCAGCCATGAGTACCTTGAACCCTGCAGCCGCACCGGCTGCGATCACGTTCGACAGCATGCGTGCCGACATTGCCCGCATGCTGCATGAAGACCCCGAGGAGATCGGCGCTGAGGACAGTCTGATCGACCTGGGTCTGGATTCGATTCGTGCCATGGCCCTGGTCACGCGCTGGCGCGAGCAGGGCGTCGATCTCGCTTTCTCCGAGCTTGCCGAGGTGCCCACACTGGCCCACTGGTGGGGCATTGCCGAGTCGGCCCTGGCCAGACGTGGGCAGGGCGGTTCGGCCCGATGAAAGAGATCGGCATCCCTGCCGCCGTGACTGATGACGCCACCGGCACGCTTGCACGCCCGGGGCACACCGGCGATGCCGCTGCGCCCGCGGACGTTGCCACCACGCGCGCGCTGGCAACGCCTTGGCCATTGACGCAGGCACAGGCCGGACTCTGGTATGCGCAGCGCCTGGATGCCGGCAATCCTGTTTTCAATACCGCGCAGTACACCGAGTTGCGAGGCCCGCTGGACACACAGGCGTTTGAAGCCGCGGTGAATCAGACCATGCAGGAAAGCACCGGCCTGGCGATGCGTGTGCAGGAAGTCGATGGCGCGCCCTGCGGCGTGATCGATCCGGCATTCGTGCCGCGCTTGACGATCGTCGATTGCACGACGCAGGCCGATCCGGTGGCGAGGGCGCGCGCGCAAATGGATGCGGACCGCCACACTGCTGTCGACCCCGCACGGGCCCCGCTGGCTGTGCAGCGTTTGTTCAAGGTGGGTGTCGATCATCACCTCTGGTATGAGCGCGTGCATCATCTCGCTACCGATGGCTATGGCATGTCGCTCATCGATACGCGTGTGGCACAGTGCTACGGCGCGCGTGTGACCGGCATGGATGCGGGGCAACCCCTGGGTGCGTTCGAGGCGGTGCTGGCCGAAGACGCTGCCTATCGCACATCAGCCAAACACGCTGGCGATGCGGCCTTCTGGGCAGCGCTGTTCACTGATGTGGCCCCCGTCAGCGGCATGGCAGAAGGTGTGCCGGTCTCGGCACACCATTTCCTGCAGGCGCAGTGCGTGCTGCCCGATGCGTTTGCGCAGAGCCTGCGCGCGCTGGATCAGCAAGCCGGTGTGTCCTGGCCCGATATTCTGCTGGCGCTGTGCGCCGCCTACGCTGCCCGGATGACCGGGCGTGGCGATACGGTGGTGGGTGCACCCTATATGGGGCGCCTGGGAAGCGCGAGCGCGCGCGTCCCGGCCATGGTCATGAATGTGCTGGCGGTGCCGATCGCGATCGACGAAGACCTGTCGCTGCCCGACTTCGTGCTGGCCACGGCGCGGCTGTTGCGCCGAACTCGGCGCCATGGCCGCTATCGCAGTGAACAGCTGCGTCGTGACCTTGGCCGATTGGGCGGACAGCGACGCCTGTATGGGCCACTGATCAACGTGTTGCCCTTTGACTCGAGCTCGCAATGGGCCGGGCTCCAGGCTCGGCTGGAGGTGCTGTGCGCGGGGCCTGTCGATGACCTGACGGTGACCTTCAGGGCTGATCCCCTGGCTCAGCGCGTGGCGCTGGCTGTAGATGCCAATCCGGCGCTATACAGCCAGGCCGACGTTGATGCGCATCTGACGCGGCTGACTGATTTTCTGAACCAG
>JBAZPE010000043.1:0-9466 GCA_041648375.1 Burkholderiaceae bacterium
ATCTTTCCGCAGCGAGTGCGCAACCATGAGCATTGATATGTCGACATCCCTCGCGGCGCCTGTGCCAGCGTCTGGACAAATACCGCCGCCCGCTCCCGCCCACGCACCCCTGGTACTGGAAGGGAAAAACCTCACCATGCGTTTCGGTGGCCTGGTGGCGGTCGATGATGTGAATCTGCAGCTTGCCGTGGGCGAGGTGCTGGGCATCATCGGGCCCAATGGCGCCGGCAAATCCACACTGCTGAATCTGCTTACCGGGATCTATCAGGCCACCACAGGTGATGTGCTGCTCGAAGGCAAATCGCTCAAGGGCGTCGCGGCGCACGAGATCGTGGGCATGGGCATCGCCCGCACGTTTCAGACCAGCCGCCTCTTCGGCAGCCTGAGCGTACTGGATAACGTCATCATCGGCATGCACACGAAAACGCGCTGCGGCGTCTTCACCGCCATGCTGCGTCCTGGGCTGGCTCGCAAGGAGATGCAGGCTTGCGCCGCGCGCGCTGGTGAGCTGCTGCGCAGCGTCTCGCCCGATCTTTACGAGCGGCGTAATCAGATCGCGGCCAGTTTGCCTCAGGCCGACCGCCGACGACTGGAAATTGCCCGCGCATTGGCTGCCCAGCCCAAGATCGTGCTGCTCGACGAGCCCTCCAGTGGGATGGACGACCGGGATACCGATGCGCTGATGGCCGATATCGAACGCCTGCGTGTCCAGAATCCCACGCTCGCTTTCATCATCATCGAACACGACATGCGACTGATTGCCGCCTTGCCCCAGCGCGTGATGGTGCTGGACTACGGTCGCAAGATCGGTGACGACACCTTCGAGGTGGTGCGCAAACTGCCACGGGTGCAGGAAGCATATTTAGGTAGGAAGGCCAGTCATGCTTGAACTCGATGCCATCAGCACCCGCTACGGCGTGGTGAACATGCTCAACAAGGTCTCGCTGACCGTGCCCCAGGGCAATATCGTCTGTCTGCTGGGTCCCAACGGTGCCGGTAAAAGCACGACTTTCAAGGCCATTGCCGGGCTGCTGCCGCTCACGCATGGTCGTATCCGCATACTCGGCAAGGATCTCGCCAGCTTGCGCACCGAGGACCTGGCACCCATGGGTGTGGGCTTCGTGCCGGAGGGGCGTCGCCTGTTTCCCGAGGCCACCGTGCGCGAAAACCTGCAGATCGGTTATGACGCCCTGCGTCCCAAGGCGTCTTTTAACCAGGCGCTGGAACGGGTGGTCGAACTGTTCCCGCGTGTGGGCGAACGGCTTTCCCAGGCGGCTGGCACCCTGTCCGGTGGCGAACAGGCCATGGTGGCCCTGGGTCGCGTACTGATCGGCGATCCGCGTCTGGTAGTGATGGATGAGCCCACGCTGGGATTGTCGCCCAAGCTGATCGATGAGTATTTCGAGACCGTGCAGCGCATTCACAAGGCCGGCATCACGGTGCTGCTCATCGAGCAGAACGCCGAGGCAGCCCTGTCGATTGCCCACAGCGGCTATCTGCTGCTCAAAGGACAGATGGTCGCCAGCGGAACCGCCCATGACCTGCTGAACAACGACGTGGTCAAACACCTTTATCTGTGACCACCCCTTTTCGAAACGGAACAAAGCCATGACAGCTGAAAGTACGTCAATAGATACGCTCGTTGTTGGCGCCGGTCAGGCCGGCGTGGCCATGAGCGAACACCTGAGCAAACTGGGCGTGCCGCATCTGGTGCTGGAGCGCGATCGCATCGCCGAGCGCTGGCGCACAGGCCGCTGGGATTCGCTGGTGGCCAACGGACCCGCCTGGCACGATCGTTTTCCCGGCATGGCATTCGACGGCCTCGGGCCCGACGATTTCGCCACCAAGGACCAGGTGGCCGATTACTTCGAAGCCTATGCCCAGAAATTTGACGCCCCTATCCGGACTGGGGTCGAGGTCAAGCGTGTCGTGCGCAATGCCGCCGGACCGGGATTCACGGTCGAGACGTCGGACGGCGTGATTCAGGCGCGCCGGGTGGTGGTGGCCACGGGCCCGTTCCAGCGCCCGGTGATCCCGCCCATCGCACCGAAGGACGACCGCTTCTTGCAGATCCACTCGGCCGATTATCGCAATCCGGCGCAGCTGCCGGCAGGCGCGGTGCTAGTAGTCGGTGCCGGATCGTCGGGCGTGCAGATCGCTGACGAGCTGCAGCGCTCGGGCCGCAAGGTCTACCTGTCGGTCGGCCCGCATGATCGTCCACCGCGCGCCTATCGCAATCGCGATTTTTGCTGGTGGCTGGGGGTGCTCGGCGAATGGGATCTGGAAGCCGCACGGCCTGGCAAGGAACACGTCACCATCGCCGTCAGTGGCGCCCGGGGCGGTGAGACCATCGATTTCAGGGCGCTGGCGCATCAGGGCATGACGCTCACCGGGCTGACCCAGTCTTTCGCCAATGGCGTGGCGACCTTCAATCCCGACCTGGCGACCAATATTGCGCGCGGCGACGAGAACTATCTGTCGCTGCTGAACGCGGCAGATGCCTGGGTCGCCCGCAATGGCATGGATCTGCCCGAAGAGCCGACGGCGCGCGACATGCTGCCCGATCCGGACTGCATCACGCATCCCATTCTCGAACTGGACCTGGTGCAGGCCGGTGTGACCTCGATCATCTGGGCCACTGGCTATTCGGTCAGCTACGACTGGCTGCAGGTCGATGCGTTCGACGCTAACGGCAAACCGGCGCATCAGCGTGGGGTGTCGCGTGAACCGGGGGTCTATTTCCTGGGCCTGCCCTGGCTCTCGCGGCGTGGGTCGACGTTCATCTGGGGCGTTTGGCACGATGCCAAACACATTGCCGACCATATCGCAACGCAGTGCAAATACCTGACTTATCGTGATGCCGGGCAACGCCAGGCTGACGAACTTTCTTCTGACCATTGAGGTGCAGTGATGAGCGAACCTACCCATACCCGAATCCGGATGTTCAACACCAAGGCGACCTATCCCAACCAGTCGCTGGACAATGACCTGTGCCAGGCCGTGCGCGCCGGCAACACGGTGTACGTGCGTGGCCAGGTCGGCACCGATTTCGAGGGCAACCTCGTCGGCCTGGGCGATGCGCGGGCGCAGGCCGAGCAGGCCATGAAAAACCTCAAGCAACTGCTTGAAGAGGCGGGCAGCGATCTGTCCCATATCGTGAAGACCACCACCTATCTGATCGACCCGCGCTATCGTGAGCCGGTCTATCAGGAAGTCGGAAAATGGCTCAAGGGCGTATATCCCATTTCGACCGGTCTGGTGGTCAGCGCGCTGGGCCAGCCGCAGTGGTTGATGGAAATCGACGTCATCGCTGTCATTCCGGATGATTGGAAACCGGCCAAGGCCTGAGGTGGACACATGACTTTCTCGATCATCGGACGTTGCGCGCAAACGGGCCAGCTGGGCATTGCCATCAGTTCCTCGAGCATCGCAGTGGGCGCACGGTGCCCCTGGCTGCGAGCCGGTGTGGGCGCCGTGGCCACACAGAACGTGACCCTGCCCGCACTGGGGCCGGAAATTCTGGATATTCTGGATATTCGTGCGGTCGAGCCCAGTGATGCGCTGGCGCAGGCGCTCAGTGCCAGCGAGTGGAGTGAGTATCGGCAGGTGACGGTCATCGATGCTCGCGGCCGCACCGCATTTTTCAGCGGCAACCAGACGCTGGGCATTTACCACGCCGTGGCGGGTGACCAGTGTGTGGCGGCCGGCAACATGCTGGCCGGCCAACCGGTCATCGATGCCATGGTGCAGGCGTTCGAGACGGCGTCGGGGCACCTGGCCGATCGCCTGCTGGCGGGCATGGCCGCCGGTCTTGCCGCGGGGGGCGAGGCCGGACCGGTCCATTCAGCCGCTCTGAAAGTGGTGGGTGAGGTCATTTGGCCGATAATCGACCTGCGTGTGGACTGGGCCGAGGAAGATCCCATCGGGCAATTGGACGGTCTATGGCGCGCGTACCAGCCACAGATGCAGGACTACCTGACCCGTGCGCTGAATCCAACCGCTGCACCAAGCTACGGAGTTCCAGGCAATGAGTAATCCTTCCAGTCGCGCACTGCTCGAGAAACTGATCAGTTTTCCGACGGTCAGTCGCGACTCGAATCTGGCGTTGATCGCCTTCATCCGAGACTATCTGGCCAGCCTCGGCGTGCAGAGTGAACTGTTCTACAACGCCGATCGCACCAAGGCCAATCTGTTTGCCACCATCGGTCCGCTGGATCGCGGTGGCATCGTGCTGTCAGGCCACACCGACGTCGTACCGGTCGATGGGCAGGACTGGAGCATGGATCCGTTCACGCTGACCGAAAAGGACGGTCTGCTCTATGGGCGTGGCACGGCAGATATGAAGGGGTTCATCGCCTGTGTCCTGGCGGCAGTACCCGCTTTTCTGCAGGCTCCGCTTGCCACCCCTGTGCACCTTGCTTTCTCCTATGACGAAGAGGTCGGTTGCCTGGGCGTGCGACCCATGCTGGCCGAGCTCGGAAAGCGTGAGCACACCCCCATTCTGTGTCTGATCGGTGAGCCCACGGAACTCAAACCCGTGCTGGGCCACAAGGGCAAGCTGGCCATGCGCTGCCGGGTGTCGGGCGCCGCCTGCCATTCGGCCTATGCACCCTACGGTGTGAACGCCATCGAATACGCAGCCAAGCTCATCGCCCGCCTGGGTGAGATCGGCGAGGATCTCGCACGTCCCGAGCACCACGACGCCCGCTTCGATCCCCCGTTTTCAACGGTGCAGACCGGCCTGATCAAGGGGGGGCGCGCCTTGAATATCGTGCCCGCCGAATGCGAGTTTGATTTTGAAGTGCGTGCATTACCTGATTTCGATGCACAGGAGGTGTCCGACCGGCTGCAGCAGTTTGCCGATGAAGAACTAGTGCCCCGCATGCGCGCCGTACAGGCCGACACCGGCATCAGTCTCCTGTCCCTGGGTGCTTACCCCGGTTTGGCGACCGAGCCCGACAGCGAGGCCGCTCGCCTGGTGGCACTGTTGACCGGTTCGACAGATTTCGGGACGGTGGCGTTTGGCACTGAGGGCGGACTGTTCCACCAGGCAGGCATTCCTGCCGTGGTGTGCGGGCCGGGCAGCATGGAGCAGGGGCACAAGCCCGACGAGTTTATTGCGTTGGCGCAGCTTGAAAAGTGCGATGCGCTGCTGCTGCGACTGGCCGAGCATTTGCGCGCGGCCTGATCGCCCGCGCTTGCCCTGCAGGCGGCGCCCCGCTACAGTCCAAAGCTGAACCCACTGCCAAGGACCCTGAATGCGCCTGAACTCGCTCACCCTGATGATAGGACTGTCCCTGGCAGGCACGCTGCCCAGCGCGCTGGCTGCCAATGTCAGCACGCAGTCTGCGGTGCCCACCTCCATCTCAGGATTGGCCCCTGGCCAGGACACCTCGCGTATCGCGCGCATGACCCTGTCCTCGGGCGGCGTGGCCGAGGTGCATCGCGTCGTTGACCTTCAGGGGGGCGGCCCGGTGCGTATCGACGTGCCTTTGGCGCAAGTGGACGATGTGCTCAAGAGCCTTCTGGTCAGCGATCCCGGCGGCGCGGTTCAGGGGATCAGGCTCGATGGGCTGTCGCCGATTGCCGAAACGTTCTCCGACCTGCCCGTCGACGCGAAAAGTATCGGTTCTCTGCCGGCCTTGCTCCCGCGACTCAAGGGCGTGGCGGTGCGGGCAAGCTCGGGTGGCCGCACGATCGAAGGTGCGGTGCTGGGCCTGGAAACTGTGCGGGTTAATGCCGGGGCAGGAGAGTCCGTGCCCGAACACCGCCTTTCCGTGCTGACCGCCGACAAGCGCATCGATGTGCTGCGGATCGGCGCCGATGCCACGGTCGAGATTCTGGACGACAGCCTGCGCGACCGTTTGGCGACTGCGGTGCAGGCGCTCGGGCAGGCAGGCAGCGACACGATGCGCACGATCGCGATCGATGTTCAGGGCGCGGGGGCACGATCTGTCGAGCTGAGCTACATCACCGCGGCACCCATATGGAAGCCGGCGTTTCGCCTGGTGATCACCGATGGCGGTCGCGCGCGGCTGCAGGGGTGGGCCGTGCTGGAGAACGCCACAGGCCGCGATTGGAACGATGTCGATCTCACGCTCGTGTCGGGCGCACCCGTGACGTTCACGCAGAAACTGCACGATCGGTATTGGCGCACGCGCCCGGAGCTGCCCGTGGCCGTTGGCGTGGGTGAAACGCCGCGTGTCGATCGCTCGGCGGCGACACGCATGGCCCGACCGTCGCCACAGGCAGCGCGTGCCCGCAGTTCGGCCATGGCCGAGGCGGCGGATATGACGGGTGACGCAGCCATGGCACCGGCCCCGGCACCCGCACCCATGGCCATGCCTTCGGCGCCTGCCCAGCCGGTCCTGGCTCAAGAGAACGTGACGAACGTCAGCTTCCATTTGCCGCGGCCCGTCACGCTTGCGCGTGGTCAAACCCTGTCGGTGCCGTTTGTCGACGTCGATCTGCCCGCCCAGCGCCTTTCGGTTTTCCAGCCCGAGACCGGGGCGCGTCATCCGGTTTCGGCGGTTATGCTCGAGAACGCGTCGCCCACGACCCTGCCCCCTGGCATCCTGACGGTGTATGAAGCCGATACCGGCTTCGTGGGTGATGCGGCCATGCCTGCATTGCCGGCAGGCGAGTCCCGGCTGGCGAGCTTTGCATCCGACCGTAAAGTCGAGATTACGTCTGAGGCCAAGACGGAAGGCCGCATCACTGCGGTGCGTGTCAGTGAGGGCGTGGCACAACTGCAAACACTGGAACGACGCGTCACCACCTATCGCATCCAGGGCGCAGCGGATGCTCCGCGCACGCTGATTATCGAGCATCCCAAGGAGGCGGGCTGGACCGCGCGTTCGGATCGGCTGGACAGTGAGACAGCCACGCATTACCGCCTGCGGGTCGAGGTTGCGGCGAAAGCGACCCTGAAGGTTGAGGTGGCCGATGAGATGCCGGGTACCGATTCGTTTGCGTTGACCGAGACCGATGAGCCCATGCTGGTGATGCTGGCCAATGCACCGGCCACCCCCGAGCTGCGCGCCCGGCTCAAGGCTCTGGCCCAGCAGCGGCGCGCCTGGGCGGCGGCAGAACGACAAGTGGCCGCCATCGATGCCCGCATCGAAGGACAAGTCAACGATCAGTCACGCCTGCGCGACAACCTGGGTGCAGTGCCATCGGACAGCGAACTGGGACGCCGCTATATGGATCTGCTGGCCAAATCGGAGAATCAGATGGCCAGCCTGACCAAACAGCGTGATCAGGCCAGTGCCAACGAGGAAAAGCTGAAAGACGCGTTTCTTGCCGCGATCGCTACGCTGTGATGGCGTCCATCGGCGCCTGGCGTTCGGCCTGCTGCGATTCGAGCATGGCCAGCGCCGATGTCAGGTCGCGCACGGGCTGAAAGGAGTCGGCCTGAGCCATCGCCCAGCCCGCAGCCAGAATGTTGTGGCGAAACTTGCCTTGCAGCAGTTCGCCCGGCGCCAGTTCCGGGAACAGCGCCGATAGCAGTTTGATTTCGCTGGACGAGATGCGCTTGGCAATGTGATGCGGACGCAAATCGTCGGGATGCTCGAGACCGGCAGCGGCCAGCAGTTCGGCCAGGGCATGCAGCGTGTTGGCATGAAAGCTGGCCACCCGAGGCGCCTTGTCGCCCACGACCAGCGCGCGCTGGCGCAGCGGATCCTGGGTGGTGACACCTGTGGGGCATTTGCCGGTGTGGCAGGTCTGCGCTTGAATACAGCCTATGGCGAACATGAAGCCGCGCGCGGCATTGCACCAATCCGCGCCGAGGGCCAGGGTGCGGGCCATGTCGAACGCAGTGATGATCTTGCCGGATGCACCGATCTGGATTTTCTCGCGCAGATTCACCCCTACCAGCGTGTTGTGCACCAATCGCAGTGCTTCACGCAGCGGCGTGCCCACATGGTCGACGAACTCGACCGGCGCGGCACCCGTGCCGCCTTCGGCTCCATCGACCACAATGAAATCCGGGGTGATGCCGGTCAGCAGCATGGCCTTGACCATGGCGAACCACTCCCACGGATGACCCAGGCAGAATTTGAACCCAACCGGTTTGCCGCCCGAGAGGTCGCGCAGTTTCTGCACGAAATGCATCAGTTCGATGGGTGTCTTGAAGGCGCTGTGACCGGCGGGCGAGTTGCAATCCTGCCAGGCTGTCACACCCCGTGCTTCAGCGATCTCCAGTGTGACCTTGCTGCCGGGCAACACGCCGCCATGGCCTGGCTTGGCCCCTTGTGACAGCTTGATCTCGATCATTTTGATCTGGGGCAGGGTGGCTGTGGCCGCGAAGGCACTTTCCGAGAAACCACCATTTGCATCGCGACAGCCAAAGTAGCCCGATCCGATGTTCCACACCAGATCACCCCCGTGCTGCCTGTGATAGCGGCTGACGCCGCCTTCGCCGGTATCGTGGGCGAACTTGCCGGTTGCCGCGCCCTGGTTAAGCGCCAGGATGGCATTGGCCGACATGGCACCAAAGCTCATGGCCGAAATGTTCAGCACCGACATGGAATAGGGTTGTCGACAGGCAGGCCCGCCCACCTTTACCCGAAAATCGCTGTTCGCGATGTGCGTGGGCACGCTCGAATGGTTGATCCACTCGTAGCCATCGCCGTAGACGTTTTCCTGCGTGCCGAACGGGCGCTTGTCGATCTCCCGCTTGGCACGCTGGTAGACGATGGAGCGCTGTGAACGGGAAAACGGCGTGGCGTTGGTGTCGTCCTCCAGAAAGTACTGCCGGATTTCGGGACGGATGGCCTCGAATATGAAACGCAGATTGCCGATGATCGGATAGTTACGCCTGATCGCATGCGGTTTCTGCAGGATGTCGTAGACTCCCAGCATCGACAGGGCCAGACAGGGCAGCGCCAGCGCCAGCCACCAGGTGGAACCGGCAAAGGCCAGCCCCAGGGCGGCCACTGCGGCAATCACGATAAGCGCAAAGGCCAGGTAGCGGCCGGCAATCCAGGACATCAGTACTCTCCCTATATCAGGGAACGAACATAACAGATGATGGTCGCAGCTGCGATGTCATCTTCGAGAGGGATACATGAACGACGGCAGTGGCACGCATCCCCTGGCACGTCGCATCAGCGCGTTGTTCAATGTCCGTCGCGAAGAGCTGGCGCCCGTGCTGTTGTCCGCCTTTTTCTTCTTCTGCATATTGACCGCCCTGATGGTGCTGCGCCCGGCGCGCGATGCGCTGGGCATGCAACGCGGCATCGACTCGGTGCGGTGGCTGTTCATGGGAACGGCACTGGTCACGCTGCTGGCCAATCCGCTTTTCGGATGGCTGGTCAGCCGCTATCGACGTCTGCACTTCATCGCTGCGACTTACGTGTTCTTTGCCTTGAGCCTGGGAGCGTTCTACCTGCTGCTGGTGCTGGCGCCTGCTGCGGTGGGTGTGACCAGCGGGCAGGTGTTCTATGTCTGGTTCAGCGTGTTC
>JBAZPE010000044.1:0-9439 GCA_041648375.1 Burkholderiaceae bacterium
GCTCGTCGGCGGCCGATGTCAGATCACAACTTACCGGGTCCACCAGTTGAAGCTCCAGCTCGATGCCCAGCGTATGCGCCTCGGATGGAGTGAAAATAATCTGGCTCATGGCGGTCTCCTCAGGGTGTCTGCCGATTTCTATTTCTTATGCCGCCGGTCGAGCAAAGGTCATGCCTTCCAGCGCGGGTTGGCCCTATTGTGAACGCCTGAAGCGGACGGAATGTGACAGAAACGTGAGGTTTTCCCCTACCCAGGGTGCAGGCGGCAGAGGGGATCAGGGATATCCCTCAGCGCCGCCAGAAGGTCGGGGTGAGCAGGATAAGCACTGTGAAGAACTCCAGCCGCCCGATCAGCATCGCAAAAATGCAGACCCACGCCTGGAAATCGGTCAGCGCAGAGAAGCTGCCCATGGGACCGAACCGACCCAGCGCGGGGCCGGTGTTGTTGATGGTGGCCAGCACGGCAGAGAACGCCTCTTCAGGGGGCAGCCCGGTGCCCAGCATGATGGCTGTCAGGATGAGAATCGACGCACCATAGACCAGCATGAAGGCGGCCACCGAGGACAGCACGCGCGGATCGACCACCCGCCCGTTGATGCGCACCGGACTGACGGCATGAGGGTGCAGCATGGTGACCAGTTCAGCGCGCACCTGCTTGATCAGCAGGACGACGCGAATCATCTTTATCCCGCCTCCGGTCGAGCCAGCCGATGTGGCGAAGCCCGAGAGCACCAGCAGAAACAGCGGAATGCCCAGGGGCCACAGCGTGTAGTCGGTGTTGGCATAGCCCGTGGTGGTGGCCACCGAGATGGTGGTGAACACGCCGAAGCGCAGCGCCGTCAGGGCCTGCGGATACACACCGGAAAGATAGAGCCCCAACGAGACGAGCAGCCCGGTGACGGCCAGCACCACCAGATAGGGCACGGCTTCCGGGCAGCGCAGGTACGCCATGGGACTGCGATAGCGCCACGCCGTGAAGTGGGTCGCGAAATTGATGCCGGCGATGACCATGAACACCATGGCAACGATTTCGACCTGAAGGGAATCGAAATAGGCAAACCCCTCATCCTTGGTCGAAAAACCGCCCAGCCCCATGGTCGTGGCCATGTGGCACCAGGCTTCGAACCAGGACAGACCCGCGACACGGTATGCCAGGAAACACAGCAACGACAGCCCCACGTAGACCGCATAGAGCGCCTTGGCCGTGCTGGCAATGCGAGGGGTAAGCCGGTCGTCCTTCATGGGGCCAGGCGTTTCGGCTCTGAACACCTGGTGCCCCCCGACCCCCAGCAGCGGCAGGATGGCCACGGCCAGCACCAGAATGCCCATGCCGCCGACCCACACCAGGGTAGCGCGCCACAGGTTGATCGACATGGGCAACGTGTCCAGCCCGGTCAGGATGGTCGCGCCTGTGGTCGTCAAGCCGGACATGGACTCGAAATAGGCGTCGGTGAACGAAAGCGGAATGCCGGCACGGTCGAAATAGATCAAAAGCGGGATGCTTGCCAGCAGGGGCAAGCCCAGCCACACCAGTGTCACGAGCGGAAACCCGTCACGCGGTCGCAGCTCGGCGCGAAACCGGCGGGTGGCGATCCAGAGGAAAGCACCGATGCCCAGCGCGATCAGGAAGCCATCGACGAAGGCGTCTTCGGCGCCATCGGCATATACCAGCGCCATGATCATGGGCAAGGCCATGGTCGACGCAAACAGCATCATGGTCAGACCGACCACATTGGCGATGGCGAGCAGGCGTTTCATGGCGTCAGAAGAAAGAGGCAGAGACCTGGAACAACTTCTCGACGCGCGCCATCTGCTGGCGTGTCGGCACGAACACGATCACGTGGTCGTCGGCTTCGATCTGGGTGTTGGCGTCCGGCATGATGATCTCATCCCCACGGACCAGCGCGCCGATCGACGCGCCCGTAGGCAGACGGATTTCACTGACGCGGCGGCCCACCACCTTGGATGTCTTGCGATCGCCATGCGCAATCGCCTCCACCGCCTCGGCCACCCCCTGACGCAGACGATGCGCCACCACCACGTCGCCACGTCGAACGTGACGCAGCAGCTCGCTCATCGTGGCCTGTGAGGGCGAGACGGCAATATCGATATGGCTGCCCTGCATGAGCTCGCCATAGGCCATGCGATTGATCAGTGCAATCACCTTGCGGGCACCCAGGCGCTTGGCCAGCAGCGAGGACATGATGTTGTCCTCGTCGTCGCTGGTGAGCGCAATCCAGGTATCCATGTCTTCGATGTTCTCGCGTGTCAGCAGCGCTTCGTCGGTGCCGCTGCCATGCAGCACCAGCACATTGTTGGGCAGTTGAGTGGACAGAAATTCGCAGCGTGCCGCATCGCGCTCGATCAGCCGTACGCTGTAGTTGTCTTCGGCCAGCTTGCGCGCCAGGCGCATGCCGATGTTGCCGCCCCCGGCGATCATGATGCGCCGAACCGATTTCTCGGCCACGCGCAATTGGCGAATGGCCCGCCGGGCATGGCGCGTATCGACGATCAGCACGACTTCGTCACCAGGCAGAATGACCGTACCCGAACCCGCCTGCACCGCACGGCCGTCGCGCACGACATCCACCACCCGTGCCGACACGTCCGGCCAGGCTTCACGCAAGGAATCAAGCGAGTGGTTCGCCATGGGACTGCCTGCGCCGACCCGCACAGTCAGCACGCTGACCCGACCGCTGGCGAACTCCACCACCTGCAGGGCCTCGGGAAACTCGATCAGGCTGTGGAGGTAATTGGTGACACTGCGCTCAGGGCTGATGACCGCATCTACGCAGAAACCGTTATCGCCCAGAAGCTCGGCGTGTTCGGCGAACTCGGCTGACCGCACCCGCGCGATGCGCCTGGGCACGTTGAACATGACGCGGGCAATCTTGCAGGCCACCAGGTTGGCCGAGTCGCGCGCCGCACAGGCAATGAACAAGTCGGCATCTTCGATACCTGCGGCCTTGAGCACAGAGACCTGGGTGCCATCGCCATGGACGACCCGCAGGTCGAAACGCTCCTGCAGATACCGCAACCCTTCAGCCTGGGTATCGATGACCGTGATGTCATTCTGCTCGGAGACCAGGTTTTCAGCCACACTGGTACCGACCCGGCCGGCACCCAGGATCAGGATTTTCATGTGCTGCGCTTACGCGCCGATTCAATACCCAATTGCTTGAGCTTGCGATACAAGTGCGTGCGCTCAAGTCCGGTTTTTTCCGACACCCGGGTCATGCTGTGGTTCTCTCGGCCAAGGTGGTATTCAAAGTAGATGCGCTCGAACTCGTCGCGTGCATCGCGCAGAGGCTGATCGAGCGTGATGGGGCTGAGCAAGCCGTTGTTGGCACCGAGGTTGACGGGTTCGGGCACGGCAACGGCTGGCGTGGCTGGGCCCTGCGCGCCCGTGGCGGTCTGACCGGACGGTTGATTGCCTGAGGCGAACGACGACTGACCATAAGGCGCATCGCTGGGCCCCGCGACCCGCATGCCGCCCACGCTGGCACCCGCATCGCGCCCCGGCAGACCGGTGGCACCGATCTGGGGTTGCGGCGAGCGGCCGCGCGCCAGCCCAGACGAGATGGTCTTGAGCAGGCGCTGCAGCGTAATGGGTTTCTCTAGAAAATCGATGGCGCCGATGCGTGTGGCTTCCACAGCGGTATCGATGGTGGCGTGGCCACTCATCATGATCACGGGCATATCGAGCAGCCCCTGCGATCCCCACTCCTTGAGCAGGCTTACGCCATCGGTATCCGGCATCCAGATATCCAGCAGAACCAGATCAGGCCTGGAACGCAGACGGGCGCTGCGCGCCTGTGCCGCATTTTCGGCAAGCTCGATCGTGTGTCCTTCGTCGTAGAGGATCTCCGATAGCAACTCGCGTATGCCGATTTCGTCATCAACCACCAGAATTCTGGCCATAGCGTCTTCCACCTATTGCGTAGCAGCATTATCCTTATCTTGCCCGATGGCGTCCAGCGCATCGGGCGAAGCCAGTCGGGTCATCAGAATCGATACGCGAGCCCCGCCTTCCTTGCGATTGGCCAGATCGATACGACCCCCGTGTTCTTCCACTATCTTGCGCACGATAGCCAATCCTAACCCAGTCCCGTGTGCCTTGGTGGTTACGTAAGGCTCGAAGGCGCGCTGCAGCACCTGTGTCGAGAACCCCGGACCACTATCCTGCACCGTGAAGCGCAGCAAGCAATGCTCCACGCCATCGGCACCGGTAATGGACGTGAGCTTGGTGCTGATCTGCACCGGCCGGGCGTCGGGAAGGTCGGCAACCGCGTCGCGCGCGTTGGCCAGCAGATTATGAATCACTTGCCGCAACTGGGTGATGTCGCCCTCGATGGGAGGCAAGTGCGGCGCAAGCGAGACTTCCAGCTGCATGGAAGGTGCCGCATCGCGCGCCATGCCGTCCACGGGATCCCAGCCATACAGCGCCAGAACATCGGTAAGCAGGGCATTGAAGTCGATGGCCTGCATCACCGTGGCCGGTTTGCGGGCAAACTCGCGGAAGTCGTCGACCATGCTCTTCAATGACGAGACCTGATTGACGATGGTGTTGGTGGCACGGATGAGCATGTCCGCATCGCGCCCTTCGAGCTTGTCATGCAGCTTCATGGCCAATCGTTCGGCCGAGAGCTGAATGGGCGTGAGCGGGTTCTTGATTTCGTGCGCGAGGCGCCGGGCCACTTCGCCCCAGGCCACGCTACGGTTTGCAGAGATGACCTCGGTAATGTCGTCGAACACCACCAGATAGCCGGTCCCCCGACCATCGGACTTCAGGTGCGAGCCGCGCGCCAGCAGTGTCAGCACCGTGGGGGTGTTCTCCATGGGCGGGCCCGCATGCGGCGAAGCGGCCACCAGCGGTTCGCCATTGCCGTCCCCGCTGGTCGGCGCAAGCGTGATCTCGAATTGCTGCTGCCAGTGCAGGCGTTCGGATTCGACCGCGCTGTGCGTGGAGAACGCATCCCTGACGATGCGCGCGAAGCCCAGCAGACCATCGATGGTTTCCAGCGGACGACCGATGACCGAGCGCAGGTCTGCCTGCAGGATGGACTGGGCCCCCGCATTCACCGTGGTGACCCGAAAGCCTTCATCGAAGACCAGCACGCCTGCCGAAAGGTTGGACAACACACTTTCGAGATAGACATTGGAACGCTCGAGCTGACGGCGATTGCTCTCGACCATACGACGCGCTTCTTCTAGCTGGCGCGTCATGGCGTTGAACGACCGGGTCAGTTGCCCGACCTCATCGAGCGCATTGGGCTCGGGCAGCGGCGTGTAATCGCCCACGCCAACGGCCTGCGTCCCCCCGGCCAGACGCAACAATGGCTGCACCAGCCTTTTGGCCAGCGCGAGTGCCACCGCAATGGCACCGAACACCGACAGCAGCAGGGCCAGGGTGAGCGTAATGCCATAGAGCTTGCGCAACCCCAGGCGTGACAAGGACAGTTCCTGATAATCGCGGTAGCCCTGCTGCACCCGATTGGCATTGATGGCAATGGAGGCAGGCACGACTTGCACGACCTGCAGCCAGCGCGCGTCGGTTTGCGAACCGGTCAGGCTGTCCACGCGACCGATGGGATCGAGCGGCACGATGACGCGCAGGTGCAGTCCCGTTTCCGTGGCCGAGTTGGTGACCGAGTTGGCCGGGGCAGCATCGTCGACCTCGGCCGCGGCATAGGGCTGGCCCCGGCGCAGCTGGTTGAGGATGTTCGACGGCGTGGCCGCCGGCAGGAGCTTGCCGTACTGACTGGTGGAATAGAACAACGTGCGCCCGGAAGTGCTCATGATCTGGGCTTCGATGAGATCGCGCGCTTCGCGCTGCTGGGTCATCAGCCCGACGGTGCTGCTATCGGGGTTACGCGCGAGCTCCAGCGCCATGGCGCGCGCGCTGCGTTCGAGTTCACCCAGCTGGTTATCGAGTGCCGCACGCCCCAGATTCAGGCCGGCCTCCAGGGCATTGTCTACCTGCACGTTGAACCACGACTCGATGGAACGTGACATGAATTGCAGGGACAGCGCGAAGATCAGGGCACCCGGCAGCACGCCGGTCAACACAAAGAACAGCGCCAGACGTGCGGTGATGCGCGCGCCGAACATCCGCCTGCGGATTTGTCTGATCAGCCGGGTGGTGAGTGCCAGCACCCAGATGAACAAGGCCATGGCGAACACGCCGTTGACGATCAGCAGGAAGTCGTAATACTGCGCAAAGCGTGAAGCATTGCCTGTTGACCATGCCAGCAGACCCAGCAACAGCACGCCGCTGAAGATGCCCACGATCAGGGCAGCGCGCAGGAACAGCCTGAGGGCCCGACTGGACACCCTCATGGGCTGACCTGCGTTTGCGGACCAATCGAAAAGCTGAAGGGCGTCCACGGCGTGGAGATGGACCACGCGCTGCTATTGAGCGCATTGACCTGCAAGGGCCGGGGCAGCAGAGAATTGTCCAGACGTACCCGCATCTGGCCTTCGTAATTGATGTCGTGCTTGAACTCGGCCGTGCTGGCCAGGTTCCAGTTGCGCATGTTGCGCACCACGTTCAGCGCATCATCCAGCGAAGAAACCGGAAAGCTGAGCTCGCCCTGCCCGACCCGCCATTGGCGCGTGAGCGCGTTGAATACGATGCGCCAGGTGATGCTGGTGTCCAGATCGGTGCGATCGAACCACCACCAGCGCGAGTGCCCCACCACCAGGTCGGCCGTAATGTAGAGCGGCAAGCCACGCTCGGCGGCATCGCGCACGGCACTGGTCAGCGGAAAATCCACATCGGCATCGACCAGCAAACGCCCCGCTTCCACCCGCAGATCGATACGCTGGATGGCTGGCTCGACCTCCTGCGCGTGCGCAGGCAGCCCCAGCGCGAACAGCACAGTCAGGCACGACAGGAAACGATAGAACATCGACATGTGCGGCGGGGAAGTCAGAGGGATCGTTCTATTCTTGGTCAATCATGCGCGCTTGGCAAACAAAGCGTAGAAAAAACCATCATGATCGGTCTGCAGTGTTGCATCACTGGCATCGGCGGCCACCGGCAGCAGTTGCCCGGGCGCAGCCAGGCGCGTGCAATCTTCGTGACGGCGCTCGAACTCGGTGGCCATTTTCACCCCTTCCGCCGGGAAGATGGAGCAAGTCACATACAGCAGCTTGCCGCCCGGCGCGACGGTGCGCCACAGCGCATCGAGGATCTTGCGCTGCAGGCGCGCCGTGCGGGCGATATCTTCGTGATGACGCAGCCAGCGGATGTCGGGGTGACGACGCACGATGCCCGAGGCCGTGCAGGGCACATCGGCCAGCACCGCGTCGAAGGGCTTTCCATCCCACCACTTGTCCAGATCGGCCGCATCGGCGCAGGCCAGTGTCACGCCGGGCGTGCGCAGCCCCAGGCGATCCAGGTTCTCATCCACGCGTTTCAGGCGCGTGGCATCGGCATCCAGGGCGAGCAGTTCGATATCGGCCAGTTCAAGCAGGTGAGCGGTCTTGCCGCCCGGCGCGGCGCACGCGTCGAGCACACGCATGCCGTCGCGCACCTCTAGCAGCGGTGCGGCCTGCTGGGCACCCGCATCCTGCACCGACCACCAGCCCTCGGCGTAGCCCGGCAACTGGGTGACCGGACGCGGCTGGGCCAGCATGATGCCGGCATCGCCCACGGCGCGAGCGCCGATACCGGCCTGCTCGAATGCGGCCAGCACCGCTTCGCGGGTGTGGCGGCGCCGATTCACGCGCAGGGTGAGGGGGGCGGGACGCTGAGCGCCCGCCAGAATGTCCTGCCACTGTTTGGGATAGACATTGCGCACCAGATCAACCCACCACAAGGGATGGTTCCAGCGCGCTTCGGCGCTGCGTGCGATGTGGTCTTCCACCCCCTCGCGTTCGCGCAGGAAGCGGCGCAGGCTGCCATTGATCAGCCCCTTGAACGGCACCATGTCGGGGCGCGAGTCGGCCGCACTCACGGCCTGATCCACGACGGTATAGGGCGCATAGGCCGGCATGGCGGCTGTTGCGTAGTCGATCATCGCGGCCTTACTGGCGGCATCGGTCGGCTTGAGCAAGGCGATCGACACGTCGATCAGGGCATCCAGCAGACGATGCGTGAGCGGGCGGGTGATCAGCGCCCCCTTCACCGCGCGCGCCCAGCCCAGATAGCGCATGGTGTGAAACGACAGCGCCTGCACCCCCGGACGCAGCTCCGATGGCACGTTGGCCAGCGCATCTGTCATGGATTGACCTTCACCTACGGCCTGAACGACTTCGGCGCACGCCAGGAGAGAAACGGAAAGCGGCGCACTCTGGCGCGCGGGGGATGTAGACATGACCATACGACTCTGAACGCCCGGGAATTCGGGCCAATGCCGTATGGTACCCGTTACGGGCGAGGTGACCGCAAACCGTCTAAAATGTACGCCCCATGCCCTGCGCGCTAAAATTGCGCAATATTTGACCGTTTGCGCCTGGCGCGAACCGTGCGCCGCACCGTGCGCCCACCGAGGTATTCCATGTCTTCCCCTAAAGTCGGCTTCGTCAGCCTGGGCTGTCCGAAAGCCCTGGTCGATTCTGAACGCATCCTCACGCAACTGCGTACCGAGGGTTATGTCGTCTCGGCCTCCTACGAGGACGCCGATGTCGTCGTCGTCAACACCTGTGGTTTCATCGACAGTGCCAAGGCAGAGTCGCTGGACGCCATAGGCGAAGCGCTGGCCGAAAACGGCAAAGTGATCGTGACCGGTTGCATGGGCGTGGACGAGTCGGTCATTCGCAAGGTGCACCCCAGCGTGCTGTCGGTCACCGGGCCGCAGCAGTATGAGCAGGTCGTGCGCGCCGTGCATGACGCCGCACCCGCGCCGGTGGATCACAACCCCTATATCGATCTGGTGCCGCCCCAGGGTGTGAAGCTCACACCCCGTCACTATGCCTACCTGAAGATATCTGAAGGCTGTAATCACCGTTGCAGCTTTTGTATCATTCCTTCAATGCGTGGCAATCTGGTCAGCCGGCCCGTGGGCGATGTGCTCTCGGAAGCCGAGCGGTTGGCCAAGGCAGGCGTAAAGGAATTACTGGTGATTTCGCAGGACACCAGTGCCTACGGGGTTGATATCAAGTATCGCAGCGGCTTCTGGAACGGTCGCCCGGTAAAAACACGCATGACTGAGTTGTGCGATGCGCTCTCTGACCTGGGTATCTGGACGCGACTGCACTATGTATACCCCTACCCCAGCGTCGATGAAATCATTCCGCTGATGGCCCAGGGCAAGGTACTGCCCTATCTCGACATTCCCTTTCAGCATGCATCACCTCGCATCCTGAAACTGATGAAACGCCCCGCCTTTGAAGACAAGACGCTGGCGCGCATCAAACAGTGGCGCGAAGCCTGTCCTGACTTGACCATTCGGTCGACCTTCATCGTGGGTTTCCCAGGTGAAACCGAAGAAGAG
>JBAZPE010000045.1:0-9389 GCA_041648375.1 Burkholderiaceae bacterium
CAGCAGTGTGAAGTTTTCGGCGTAGGCCGTGCTGAAGTGATCACGCACGCCATCGACAATCCGCCATCCCACCAATCCCGCTGGGATCAAGGCGATCAAACACGCCAGGATCAGCGCCATCAAAGATTTGGTGCGCAAACCCCACTTAGCCATGCTGCTTTCCCCGTTGTGGTGGGGCGACAACCCCTTTTTATATGGCGCTGTCCTATGTTGCCGGCATGTTGTCAGCCAGCACAGACGCTCGCGCGTTCGATGAGCGCAATTTTATGATGGCGAACAAAAAAATGGCACGTTATGAAACTAATTCATTCTATAAACGACACCTTTGTGTGTAACACAGGATTTATTGCGATATATATCCATATCTACGCGTGATGACACATTTTGCGCTGATTCAGCGGCCGATCAGCTCGCAGCGTATTCTGAAATCTCGATCAGATTGAAATCCGGATCCCGCAGATAGACGGAGCGGATTGGCCCCGTTGCCCCCGTACGCGACACGGGACCTTCGATGATCGTCACGCCCCGTGCGTTCAATGTCTCGATCACCTGATCGAGCGGTCGATCGGCGATGAAACACAGATCCAGTGCCCCGGGCACCGGCAGGTGTGCTTTCGGTTCGAACTCACGTCCCCGCACATGCAGGTTGATTTTTTGATTGCCGAACAGAAAGGCGCGACGCCCCTGCCCGAACGATTCAAGCTTCATGCCAAGCACGCCCGTGTAGAAAGCAATGGTGGCATCGGGATCACAGCTGGTGAGTACAAGGTGGTCAAGATGATCAATCATGGCAGGTCGCTTATTCAATGTGGATGCGTCGATGGGTGCGCAGACGCGGGCGAGACGATTACCGGTCGCCACCAGTCGGGCAGCAGCGCGCGTATTTTTCGCCAGGCGTAACGATCATCGATCAGGTGCACCACGCCGTAATCGAGCTCCGAGCGGATGACCCGACCGGCTGCCTGAACGACTTTTTGCAGGCCCGGATAGAGGTAGGTGTAATCATAGCCTTGCCCAAATCGCGCTTCCATTTTCTGCATCATTCGAGTGTTCACCGGGTTGACCTGCGGCAGGCCCAGGGTGGCGATGAATGCCCCGATCAGACGATCACCCGGCAGATCCACGCCCTCCCCGAAAGCGCCCCCCAGCACTGCCAAGCCCAGACCCTGACCGCCTGCCACGAACCGCGCCAGAAAAGCCGCTCGCGCCTGCTCGTCCATGCCGGGTGATTGGGCCCATAAGGCAACGCCTGGCTGCCCGACCAGCTTTGCCTGCACCTGGGTGAGGTAATCGAAACTGCTGAAGAAGGCCAGATAATTGCCTGGTCGTTCGCGCATCTGACTCACGATGACCTGAACCAACCGATCGATGGAGGCGGCACGATCGTGAAAGCGCGTCGATACATCAGGGTTGATATGCACGGCCAATTGCGTTGCATTGAACGGCGAGGCTACTGCCAGCCTTTGGGTGCCCGCCGGCAAGCCCAGCATGTCTGCATAGAACTGCTGGGGCAGCAACGTGCCAGAGAACAGACAAACCGAGCGCGCGCCTGCATGGCGCGGTGCCAGAAACGATGCCGGGATCACATTTCGAATGGCAAGCGCGGTGCGCCGTCGGCTGCGTGCGGGCACGGCCTCATCCAGCACATCAAACATCGAATGCGTGCCGAACGTATCGAGCAGCCTGACGAAATACGCTGCATCGAAATAGAACCGCATGACCGCTGGATCGAGCTGAGGCGTGTCGTCCAGGCGTTCGGTCAGCGCCGTCACGGCCTGACGGATCGCCTGTCCCAGCCCGTCCGTGGGATCGACCTGCAACGACGCGGATTCGGGCAGGGACTCGTTATCGTCGATCGGCCCCTGCGCGCGAGCCCACGCCTGCCACCGCTTGTGCAGAAGATCGAGCGGCGCTTTCATCGGTGCAGGTGCCGCCTGCCGAGCGCCATCGAGCGCAGAGTGAGAGAGCGTGGCGGAATACATGGCACGCGCACGCTCCACCAGATTGTGTGCCTCGTCCACCAGCACTTCGACCTGCCACTGATGCAGCTGAGCCATGGCGTAGAGCATCGCACTGGCGTCGAAGTAATAGTTGTAGTCCCCCACCAGCACATCGCTCCAGCGCGCCAGCTCCTGGCTCAGGTAGTAGGGACAGATGCCATGATGGCGAGCAATCGTGCCCACGTGCTCGCGACCCATGATCTGCGGTTGCGCCAGTGCCTGTGCACGTGCGGCCGGCAGACGGTCGTAGAAACCGCGTGCCAGGGGGCAATCATCACCATGACACGCCCGCCCCGGGTATTCGCAGACTTTGTCTCGCGCCACGATATCGAGCACCCGCACGCCCGAGCCCTCAGGCAAGGCCTGACTCAACTGCGTCATGGCCTGCATCGCAAGCGCGCGACCGGGCGCCTTGGCGGCCAGGAAGAAGACCTTGTCCACGCCCTGATCGCCACACGCTTTCAGCGCAGGAAAGAGCGTCGCCAGCGTCTTGCCGATGCCGGTGGGCGCCTGCGCCAGAACGCACGTTTTATCGCGTGCGCCGCGATACACCGCCACCGCGAGTTCGCGCTGACCTGCCCGAAATGTGCTGTGCGGAAAAGGCAGTGCGGCCAACGCAGCATCGCGCGCACGGCGATGCGCGTGCTCCTGTTCACCCCAGGCCAGATAGCGTTCGCATTGATCGGCAAAGCGCTCGGCCAGGACTTGTGCACCATGGTGCTGGACGAGCACGGTTTCGGTCTGCGTGCCGATATCGAAATAGATCAGTGCGACGTCGATAGCCGAGAGCCCACGCGCCACACAAAGCAAGTGCCCGTACACGCAAGCCTGGGCCCAGTGCAGCGCACGATGGTTTGCAGGCATTCTCGCAAGATCGCCCCGATAGGTCTTCACTTCCTCGACCCGATTGGCCTGAGGGTCATAACCATCGGCACGTCCACGCACATGCAGTGTTTTATAGACCTCGCCCAAGGACACTTCACTCTCGTAATCCGGCCCGCGCCGCGAGGCCACGAGGGCGTGTCCCGCCATGCCCTGCAACGCAGTCGGGGCAGGCACGAATCTGCGATCGAGATCGCCCGCACGCGCCGTGAAATCACACAGCGTACGCACCGCCACCGTGTGGCGAGTGATGGCTTCAGGCGTGCTGTTCATTTGCGCTCACCGGGCATGCATTCAGCCAGGCCACATGCACCACGCGCATGGGCATGCCATGGGTGGCACCATATTCCAGCCAGCGAATCTGATTGTCCTGCAAGCGATCGCCCGGCCCTTTGACCTCAATCATTTCGTAGGCCGCGCGATCCGGGAAGAATCGAATCAAATCTGGCCAGCCGGTTCGATTGGCCCGTATGTCGGCAAGCAAGCGATCGATCCAGATGCGCAGATGGTCTGCGGCAATGCAGTGCAATGCCAGTTCCAGCAGATCGGGGGTCAGTATCGTCCAGTGCACAAACGGCGACATCACGCCGTACTTCTCACGGTAACGATCGCGTATTACCGCGCGCCATCGACCGTCATCCAGGGCGCTCAGTGCCGCGTCAAGGGGGGTGCGCCTGCGTGCGGCAAAGCCGCGATCGAGCAGATCGGCCGGACCGGATTGAAACGGATGAAAGAAGGCCCCTGGCACGTCGGCGAACACCGCATCCCAGCACAGCAAGCCGAACAAACCGTTGACCAGGGCATTTTCGACGTAGAACACCGGCGCGTCGGCGGTGTGCAGATGCTGGCGCACCGCGCGCTCGACCCGTTCGCTGCACGCAGGCAACGTGAGCGTGACCATCGCTGGCCTGGCCGTCGGACGCACGGCACGCAGAGGACGTCCACCGAGCCGACGTTGCAGCCTGGGTATCAGGCGCGCGAGCTTTTGCGCGTCCTCCTCATCCGCATGGGCCGTGCATGCGGCATCCAGAGCCTGCTGCCAGCGGCCGGCGCGTTCCAGTACCCGCGCATAACGATAGGCCGAGGTTGGCTCGGCGTTGGCGCCATAGCAGGCCAGGGCGGCATCCCAGTCGCCTGCACGCTCGGCCCGCTGGCCCATGAGAAACCGCACACGATCCCGCCGCCTGGCCAGCCAGGGGTTGGCGCAATCGAGCGCGTCGAGCCGGGCGCTGAGTTCAGCATGCGCCACCCCGTCGTCGATGCCGTCGCGACACGCCTGCAGCGCAAGCCACGTGTCGATATCCTGCGTGTGATGGAATGCTCGAGCCTGTGGTGACAGACTGACCTGCTCGTACTTGAAGACCCCCAGATCAGCCAATACGAACTCGGACCAGTGCTGGCGCAGATTGCCGAAAAACATCAGACGCAAGCGTTTGCACAGGTCGTGCACGGTCACGTGCCACGCGTCTTCCTCGGCATCGGGCCACCAGGCGCGCCAGGGTTGCACGCGATCGTGCTGATCACGCAATTGCGCCAGCATCGACGCGCGACGCGAGCCGAGCCAGCGCCGCGTGTTGCCGTGCATATCTTCGCCGAAGACCGCGCGTACTTCCGGCGTTCGCAAAAGCGAAAAGACCTCGTCCAGCGTAAGCGGAGCGTGTGCGTCCAACCAACCCAACGCCAGAAGCGGCGCAGCGGCGGCGTGCGGGCACCCGATCTCGTCATAGACCAGCTTGCCGGTTCGAAAGCGTTCACCCCGGCGCATGATCATGCGGACCAGTAGCGCCCTGGAGGCCTCGGGCAAGGCCAGGAAGTCCTGCACGAAAGCGTGTTCGTGCCCGTGCATGACGTCGGCATAGCGGACCCGCAGCCAGTCTAGCGCGACATGAAAATTCTGCAGATAGTAGAAACGGTGAGCGTTCGAGACGTACACGTCGATTGCCTGTATGGATATACAGGCATCATAAACGGAATTGCGCGACACCGCGGCCTGCAGGCCGCGACTGACCCCGCATCGATGTCAGTCCAGCGCGATCTGCAGCGGGGACGTCGTCCCCAACGTTCGCCCGGCCAGCACAAGGAGCGCCGGCGACGGCCGACTGGACACCAGGCGCACCTGAACGGCTTTTGCCTCCGATGCGACGGCAAGCAGGGCATGCATGTCGAGCACCGCGTGCAAGCGGTGCGCGACGGCCTGCCCGGTCTCGATCAAGGCAAGACGATCGCCATAAAGGCGTTCGATCGCAGGAATGAGCAGAGGAAAGTGCGTGGAGCCCAGCACCAGCGTATCCACACCTTCGGCCAGCATAGGGTCCAGATAGCGCTGCAACAGCGTGTCCACCGCGGGCGTGTCCAGCGCGCCCTGCTCGATGAGCGCCACCAGACCCCGTCCGGCCTGGCAAACGAAACGACAGGCGCTGTCCTGGCGTGCCAGAAGTGCCTGAAACGATTCGGTTCGCAGGGTCGCCTCGGTCGCCAGCACGCCGACGACATGCGAACGTGAACGCGCCACAGCAGGCTTGACGCCCGGCTCGATGCCCACGATCGGCAAGGTGTCATACCGAGCACGCAAAGTGTCTATGGCAATGGTGGTGGCGGTGTTGCAGGCCACCACCATGGATTTGACCCCCTGGGTCACCAGCCAGTCAGCAACCACGCATACGCGCGCCAGGATGTCCTGCCTAGGCCGATCGCCATACGGCGCCCAGCCACAATCGGCGAAGTAGATCAGGGACTCGTGAGGCAGACGTGCCCGTATGTGTCGTGCGACCGACAGGCCGCCCAGGCCTGAATCAAAGATAGCGATGGGAGCGTCGGCTTGGGACAGGATGGACATCTCGAGGCAAGCGGCTAGGCGGTCGGCGGGAAAGCGTGATTTTAGCGTTTCACGAATTTTTCACACTTGACTGCATAGAATCCGGCATCCCTGTTAACAATTGGAAGGTACAGGTTGGTTTCAATCGACGGTTCTCTAGCTCCGCGTACCCCGGCGTCAACGCCCTCGCATCATCCTGCGGGATTGCCGCTCGGACAACCGACGCTGCATGACAGGGCGGCGCACGGCGACCTTCCCATGAGAAACATTGCCGTCTACATTCGAAGCATGCGCTTCCTGGGTGGCCAGATCGTCACCTGGCCCCTGCTCTATGCACTGCACAAGCACTGGCCGGACAGTCACGTGCGCATCGTGGCGCGCGACGCTGTCGCCCACCAATACGCCTGTCTGCCCTGGCCGGTCGAGTTCGTGCACGCGCAGGGCTTCTGGGGCCTGCTCGGCGGCATGCGCCGCCGCACCGACATGATGCTGGCGCTGCACTACTCGAGCGAACGCTACGGCCTGTTCGCCGCCATCAGGCGGCCCAAGCTCAGGCTGGGCTTTCAGAACAGCCGTATGCTGGATCGAGTGTGGACCCACGCGTGGCCCAAGGATTTCGACGAGTATCTGGGGCTGGCCAACATGCGACTGCTCTCGCGCGTGCTGCCGGTGGACATCGAAGCCAATGCGCGCGAGTGCTTCCAGGCCATTGCCGCGACCTCCCTTGCCACCGATGTGCAAACCGATGTCGTGATGATGCCCGGCGGTGGCGCCGGGCACTACAAGCGCTGGAGCCTGGATAACTATTTGAGCGTGCTGCAGATGATGCGCGCTCGCTTCGGTCAGCACCTCAGCTTCGCCTTCGTGCTGGGACCAGACGAGCAGTCCGAGCACGATCGCCTTCAGGCCCTGAACCTGCCTGGCGTGTCCGTGCTGATGTCACGCCCGCTTGCCGACATTGCCCGTGTTTGCCTGGGTGCGCGACTGGTCGTCGCCAACGATTGCGGACCCTCCCATATCGCGCAGGGCGCGTGCGTGCCCTACGTCGGCATCATCAATGAGCCGAATCCGCAGTGGTTCTGGGCGCGTCCCTATGCTCGCTGCGTCACGCCTGCCGGTGCGCACAGCGGCAACATCCACAGCATTGCGCCCGAACAGGTGATGAATGCCTGCGAGGCGCTCTGGACCCTCAATCGCGCAGAAAACGCGTCAACGCTGCACTGATTTCAGGGGTAAGCGCACGTGGCTTGAGGGTGTGCTTGTCGATCAGCACTTCGGTGAATTGTGCCTGCGCCTTCGGCGTCGTCTTGTCATGGCCGAACAGACCGATCTGATAGGTCATGCTGGTGGTGCCCACACGGGCCACCGACACACCGATATCCACCACGTCTTCTTCAAAGATCGACGCGAAATACACGCAGCGCCCGTCAACCGTTACGTTCTGGGTCTCCTCGCCTTCGACCTGCACCAGGCTCTCGCCTATGCCTGCATGAAACGCGCCAAGCGCTGTATCGCACAGGTTGTAATAGGCCACGTTGTTCAAATGACCGAAACGATCGAACTCGTTCCACCGCAGGGTCTGTCGGGTCGTGAAGGCGTAGCTGTCCAGTCCGCCCAGGGATTGCCTGATGTCTCTCACTGCCTGCTCCTGTTTTCTTGTCTTGGTCCGCAGAATCGTACATGAAGGCATGCGCATTAGAATCAGGTGACGCCCGTGCGGCGCACGGCAACGATCCAGGAGCACTGAACGATGACAGACGCACTCGCAGCACTCTTTCCCGGCTTCGAATCGGGCACGGTGGAAGTCGAACCCGGTGTGCACATTGCCTACACCACGGGCGGCAATGGCCCGCCTTTATTGCTTTTGCATGGCCACCCGCAAACGCGCGCCATCTGGCACAAGGTCGCGCCTGAACTTGCGCGCCATCGCACGCTGGTGATCGCAGATCTGCGTGGGTACGGCGACTCCACCCGCCCCACGGCGCAGGCGGATCACGCCAGCTACTCGTTTCGCACCATGGCACAGGATCAGGTGCGCCTGATGCTTGCACTCGGACATGCGCATTTCGATATTCTTGCGCACGACAGAGGTGCGCGCACGGCCCACAGGCTGACGCTGGATCATCCCGCTCGGGTGGGTCGGCTTGCCGTGCTGGACATCGCGCCCACCTTGGCCATGTATCGCCAGACTGACGAAGTGTTTGCCCGTGCGTACTGGCACTGGTTTTTCCTGATCCAGCGCGCGCCGCTTCCTGAACGCCTGATCGAAGCGGACCCGGTCGCCTATATCCGTGACGTCATGGGCGGTCGCAGTGCGGGGCTCGCGCCTTTCGATCCCCGTGCCATGGCCGAATACGAACGCTGCATCGCCCTGCCCGGGGCGGCGCGAGGCATTTGTGAGGACTACCGGGCCTCGGCAGGTATCGACCTCGACCACGATCAGGCCGACCTGGATGCCGGTCGCAAGCTGACTCAACCCCTTTTGGTGTTGTGGGGCGCCGATGGCGTGGTGCAGCGCTGCACCCAACCGCTTGAGGAATGGCGCAAGGTTGCCGAGCACGTGCAGGGAGAAGCCCTGCCCTGCGGCCACTATGTCCCGGAAGAAGCCCCAGAAGCACTGCTGGCCAAAGTCCTGCCGTTCTTTGTGCCCAAGCCAGCCTAAGGCGGCCAGGCAGGCGGCCTAGATAAAACGCCGAGCCGCCTGCGGGATGTGTCCTAAATAAATCGCTTGATATTAAATAGTGCGCGATTTAATATGCACACATGCCCAAACAGAAATCTGCTGCCACCGAAACGCCTGAACTGCTGCTGGACAATCAGCTGTGCTTCGCGCTGTATTCGACCACCTTGGCGATGACCAAGACCTACCGCAAGCTTCTGTCAGGGCTGGGTCTGACCTACCCGCAGTATCTGGTCATGCTGGTGCTGTGGGAACAGGACGGGCTGACGGTGTCTTCAATCGGCGAGCGTCTGTTTCTCGACTCGGCAACGCTCACACCCTTGCTCAAGCGATTGGAGGCAGCCGGTGTGCTGACCCGCGCGCGGGCCACTGAAGATGAACGCCAGGTCATCGTGACCCTCACGGAGGCGGGACGCGAACTGAAAGAATCGGCGCGTGCCGTGCCGCAGGGCCTGACCTGCGCCATGGCGTGCCCGCCGGATACGTTGAAGCGAATGGCAGCCCAGTTGGCGGTGCTCAGGCACAATTTTCAGAAAACACCGCAGCCTGATTAGATCATCGCAGCGGGCGGGGTCTTCGGCAAGACACAAGCTGTTGTCGCATTACCGCATATCGACAACCGGTAGCGTTGCAACACCACCATCAGCATCAGCACCCGTATCAGCACCAGTATCAGTATCAGCAACAGCAGGCAAACTGATTAAATAGCACACGATTTAATAACGAACTACTTAACTAACCGCTGCAGATCGCAGCACTTTTTGAAACGGAGTCTCTCATGTCCATCGAAAAAATCGCATACCGTGCCACTGCCAGCGCTCAAGGAGGGCGTGAAGGTAAAGCTACGTCTTCGGACGGCGCATTGAATGTTCAGTTGTCCACCCCGCGTGAATTGGGCGGTGCCGGTGGTCCGGGCACCAACCCGGAGCAGCTGTTCGCCGCGGGCTATTCGGCATGCTTTCTGGGCGCGCTGAAATTCGTGGCTGGCAAAGAGAAAGTCGCCCTGCCCGCT
>JBAZPE010000046.1:0-9342 GCA_041648375.1 Burkholderiaceae bacterium
GAGCGTCATCGTGCGGCCTGGGCACAGGCCATACACGCCAGTGGCCACGATGCGCTCTCGCTGCCTTCAGGAGCTGGACACGACGCCATGATGATGGCCAACGTCACCTCCATCAGCATGCTGTTCGTGCGTTGCGGCAATGGCGGCATCAGTCATCACCCCCTTGAAACCGTGAGCGTGGACGACGTACGCGTCGCCGTGGACGTGGTGCAGCGGTTCCTCGCTAGAGTCGGGCCGCGAGGCGGCTGAAGATGCCGGCGCAATAGCGGCTGGCAACGCGCTGCAGAAAAGCGATGAAGTCGGTGTCGGCGCTGGCATCGGCACGGTCGGAGATGGTGCGGATGACGGCGAAAGGCACGCCATATTCATGGCAGACCTGTGCCACGGCCGCGCCTTCCATCTCCACGCAAAGCAAGCCAGGCAGGGCATCGAGCAGCGCTTGCGCCTCATGCTGGCTGCTGATGAAGCGATCGCCGCTGGCGATCAGGCCTCGATGCACGGTTGGTTGTCCGAGTGAGAAGTCGTCTCGTGTGGACGGGTCGATATCGCTGCTCAGGTCCTGAAGCAGGTAGGCGTAAGCACAGTCTGCCAGCAGTTCATTCCATTGATCATCTGCGTGGAACGCCTTGTGACCCAGTAGCGGTACTTCGTGACGCGGAAAGAGCGGGCTGGCGTCCATGTCGTGCTGAACGAGATGCGTGCCGACCACGATGTCGCCTACTTTGACACCCGGACCCACGCCGCCTGCCAGTCCCGTGAAGAGCAGCGTATGGGCGCCGAATTCACGAATGAGCGTGAGTGCCGTGACGGCGGCAGCCACCTTGCCGATGCGTGCGAGCACAGCCACGCACGGACGGCCACCCAATCGCCCGACGTAGTAGTCACGCATGCCGATGCGCTCGATGCTTGCGGGCCCCATCAATGCCAGCAGACCATCGAGCTCGTCGGCAACGGCCGCGAGAATGCCCAGGGGCGCATCCGCGGAAGGCGTCAGGCGGGAGTCGGGCGTGGCAGTCATGTGGGCAGTGGGAGCGGTGATGGAATGCCTGTAGTGTATGCAAAAACGGTAGGCAGGTCGGGCTTGCGATTGACCCTAAATACTTACGCAGAACTTGCGCAAGAGCCGCGTATACACACGGTTTGCGGACTACGGGATTTCCCTCTTCGGGTTTAGGAGATTGAGTACCGTCATCAACATCTTTATGATTCTCTGCGCATCGACTGCGTTCAATATCAATAATTAGAAGCATCGGAGACAAAGATGAGACTCAACTACGTGGTGACGGCCAGCGTCATGCTGTCCCTGTTCTCTGCAACCGCATTTTCTGCAGAGCCAATCAAAATCGGTGTGGCAGGACCCTATACCGGCGGTTCGTCTTCGATGGGCGTCAGCATGCGCGACGGTGTGCGCCTGGCTGCTGAAGAAATCAACAAGGCCGGTGGTGTGCTGGGTCGGCAGATCCAGTTGATCGAACGCGACGACGAGGCTAAGAACGAACGCGGCGTACAGATCGCACAGGAGCTCATCAACAAGGAGCAGGTGGCCGCTACCGTGGGCTACATCAACACCGGCGTGGCACTGGCGTCGCAACGGTTCTACCAGGATGCCAAGATCCCGGTGTTCAACAACGTGGCCACCGGCAGCGTGATCACGCATCAGTTCAAGGCGCCGGAATACACCGAGAGCTATGTGTTTCGCAACGCCGCACACGACTCCATCCAGGCACCGATGATCGTGGAGGAGGCCATCGGCAAGCGGGGCTTCAAGAAGGTTGCCATTCTGGCGGATTCGACGAACTACGGCCAGCTCGGACGCGAGGATCTGGAGAAGGCGCTGGACAAGAAGGGCATCAAGGCGGTTGCCGTGGAGAAGTTCAACATCAAGGATGTGGACATGACCCCGCAACTGCTCAAGGCCAAGGCCGCAGGTGCCGAAGCGGTGCTGACCTATGGCATTGGCCCGGAACTGGCACAGATCGCCAACGGCATGACCAAGCTGGGATGGAAGGTGCCGATCATCGGCAGCTGGACGCTGTCGATGGCCAATTACATCGACAACAGCGGCAAGAATGGCGATGGCGCGATCATGCCGCAGACCTTCATCCAGGACCCCAACACGCCCAAGCGCAAGGCGTTCATCGATGCGTATCTGAGCAAGTTCAAACCCAAGGGTGATCGCATCGATTCCCCTGTGTCTGCGGCGCAAGGCTATGACTCGATCTATCTGCTAGCCGCGGCCATCAAGCAGGCTGGATCGACCGATGGCGTGAAGGTGCGTGAAGCACTGGAGGATCTGAAGACGCCCGTTGAAGGCGTGGTGATGACCTACGACAAGCCCTTCAGCAAAGATGATCACGATGCCATCACGGCAAACATCGTGGTGATGGGCGAGGTCAAGGATGGCAAGGTGGTGTATGCCAATCCGGACGATGCCAAGAAGACACAGGCACCGCGCAAGAAAGAGATGAGCGCCGCCGCGAAGTGAACGTCTGCTGATGCGGTTTCCGAGCCTGTCCGGGTATGTCCTGGACGGGCTGTTTGACGACGCAGGAACGCCATGATTCTTCTACAGCTTGTGTATAGCGGCATTGCCCTGGGCATGATCTACGCGGTCATCGCCTTTGGCTATCAGCTCACGTTCGCCACGTCGGGCACACTGAATTTCGGGCAGGGAGATGCGCTGATGCTGGGCGCACTCGTGGGCCTGACCTTGGTGGGCCTGGGGGTGAACTACTGGTTGATGATTCCCATCGTGTGCATATTCGGTGCGATCCAGGGGGCGTTCGTCGAACGTGTCGGGGTCAGGCCAGCGATCAAGACACGGTCGGAGTTCGGCTGGATCATGGCAACGATCGCGCTGGGCATCATTTTCAAGAACGTGGCGGAGAATGTATGGGGGCGTGACGACCTGCGATTCCCCTCGCCCTTGCCTGAAGCGCCCATCAATCTGGGCGGTGCCAATGTGCTGCCCATGGAAATTCTGGTGGTGTTCGGCGCCTTGGCGATGATGTTGATCGTCGAGGTCTTCAACCGCAAGTCGATTTACGGCAAGGCGTTCGTGGCGACTTCCGATGATCGCGATGCGGCCGGCCTGATGGGCATCAACACAGGCCTGGTCATTACCTTCTCGTATGCGCTGTCTTCCCTGACGGCAGCCTTTGCCGGGGTGCTGATCGCGCCCCTGACCCTGACGGGCGCCACCATGGGTGCCGTGCTGGGGTTGAAGGCGTTCGCCGTGGCCATCATCGGTGGCTTGTCCAGTGGTACGGGGGTGATCGTCGGCGGCTTGATCCTGGGCATCGCCGAGACGACGACCGGATTCTATCTGTCCACGGGATACAAGGATGTACCAGGGTTGGTGCTGTTGTTGCTGGTGCTGACGTTCAAACCTGCCGGCCTGTTCGGCAAGACAGCTATCAAGAAGGTCTGACGATGAAGCAACGAACCTGGTTTTTTGGCGGGTTGGCCATTCTGTGTCTTGCGCTGTTTCCCTTGGCAGTGACCAATAGCTATTACCAGCATCTGGTCGAAACCATCATGATCTATGCCATTTTGCTGTTTGGCCTGGACATCGTGGTGGGCTATACGGGGCAGGTGTCGCTGGGGCATGCAGGGCTGTTCGGTATCGGGTCCTATGTGGCGGGCGTCATGGTGTTTCACTTTCAGGTGCCGTTCTACCTCACCCTGCCCGTGGCCATCATGGTGGCAGCAGGGTTTGGTGCCGTGCTGGCGTTGCCTGCATTGCGTGTCACCGGCCCGTACCTGGCCATGGTGACCCTGGCATTCGGCACGATTATCCAGATCTTGATCAACGAGATGACGTTCCTGACCGAAGGTCCCATGGGCATCCGCATGGCCAAGCCCGCCATCTTCGGGCATGTGCTCAGCAAGACCGAATACTTCTGGGTCGTCGCGCTCCTGCTGGTGCTCTCGTTGCTGGTGGTGCACCGGATCATGAAATCCCATTTGGGCCGCACCTTTGAGGCTTTGCGCGACAGCCCCATCGCCTCGGATTGCATGGGCGTGTCGGTCTATCGACACAAGGTAATCGCCTTTGTGATCAGTGCAGGATTCGCGGGCCTGGCAGGCGCCCTGTACGCGTTCTCCGAGCAATACATATCACCCAACACCTACAACTTCGAGCTGACGATTCTGTTCCTGCTCGCCATCATCATGGGTGGTCGAAAAACGCGAACGGGTGCGATATTGGGTGCCTCGATCATCGTGCTCCTGCCCAAGATGCTTGATGATATCGGCACTTTTCGTGTGATTGCGTCCTCGGTTGCGGTGTTACTGACGGTGGGGGCGGCGGTGGCGGTGTCGTCAGGCCGCACCACCTGGCGACGCATGGCCGTGCCGGTGGTGGGAACGATTCTGCTGGCGGCCTTCTCGTTCTGGCTGGAATCGGTGACCGACTGGCGACTGAGCATCTTCGGCGTGATGATTCTGTTCGTGGTGTATTACCTGCCCGATGGCATCGTCGGGTTCGTGCGAAAAACGTTCTTCACGACGCGCCGTGCTGCGCTGGCGGTGAAGGCGCATCTGGCCGATGCGGATTCGGCGGTGGTTACCGCGCGTGCGGGCGGTGGCGGCACGCTGCTGGAGGTGCGAGACGTGGTGATGCAGTTCGGCGGCCTGAAGGCACTGAACAAAGTGGATCTGCTGGTGCAGGAAGGCACGATCCACGGGTTGATCGGACCGAACGGATCGGGCAAGAGCACGATGATGAACGTGCTCACGGGAATCTATGTGCCGACCTCCGGCACCCTGGCCTTTGCCGGCAAGTCGTTGGTGGGCATGGTGCCCGCTCAGATCGCCGCCAGCGGCATTGCGCGCACTTTCCAGAACGTGCAGCTGTTCGGCGAGATGACGGCGCTGGAGAACGTGCTGGTGGGGCTGCACCACAGCTTCCAGACCGGACTGCCCGGCATCGCCTTGCGCACCCCGAAATGGAAGGCCGAGGAGACGCAGGCACGGTCCCGCGCGCTGGCGTTGCTGGAGTTCGTCGGCCTGGATGATCTGGCTGCCGAAGAAGCCCGCAACCTGCCTTACGGCAAGCAGCGGCTGCTGGAAATTGCACGTGCGCTGGCTCTGGATCCCAAGCTGCTATTGCTCGATGAGCCCGCTGCGGGTCTGACCGCGCCCGATATCGTCGAGTTGCTGGCGATTATCCGCAAGGTGCGTGATCACGGGATCACCTTGATTCTGATCGAGCACCATATGGATGTGGTGATGGGTGTGTGCGACACCGTGTCGGTGCTGGATTTCGGCCAGAAAATCGCCGAGGGCAAGCCAGCGCAGGTGCAATCCGATCCGAAGGTGGTGCACGCCTATCTGGGCGGCGCGCCCGCATAACAGGAAACGACAGCCATGTTATCGATCAAGAATTTGCAGGCGGGCTATGGGCAGGTGAAGGTCCTGCATGGCATTGATCTGGAGGTACCCAAAGGGCGCGTGGTGACGCTGATCGGCTCCAATGGTGCGGGCAAGACGACCACCATGCGAGCCGTGTCGGGCATGATTCGCGCCACCGGTGGCGAAGTCATTCTGGGTGGCAAGCGCATCGACGGGCTGGAGTCGCACCGCATCGCGCGCCTGGGCATGGCGCATTCGCCGGAGGGACGGCGGGTGTTTCCGACGCTGACCGTGACGGACAATCTGATGCTGGGCGCATTTCCCCGATTGACCGGCGCACGCACGCGCGGCGATGTGCCGGGAGATCTGGATCGTGCGATGGATTTATTTCCCCGACTGAAGGAAAGGCGAACGCAGTTGGCAGGCACGTTGTCGGGCGGTGAGCAGCAGATGCTGGCCATGGCACGGGCCATCATGCAGAACCCCGAACTGGTGTTGCTGGATGAGCCCTCGATGGGCCTGGCGCCCATTCTGGTCGAGGAAGTGTTTCGCACCATCGCACGCCTGAAGTCCGAGGGTGTGACGATGCTATTGGTCGAGCAGTTTGCGAGCGCGGCGCTGAACGTGGCCGATTACGGCTATGTGCTGGAGAACGGTCGCATCTCGGTGCATGGCGACGCCGCGCGGCTGAAGAATGATCCGGCGGTGGTGGCGGCCTATCTGGGCGGGCACTGACCGGCCGCATCAGCCCTTGGGTGGCTTGCTCGGGCTGGGTTGGCGTCTGGCCGCCCAGAGGTTGCCCACGCCTGCGGCCATGGCCATGGCACCGAACACGCACCATTGGCGCTGGCCGGTCATGAAGCTGCCAGGCAGGATGCCCAGACCTTGCAGGAACCAGATTGCGCCGATGACGAGCAGCACCACACCTGCGATGTTCAGTATCCACTTCATGTTCTAGCCTCGTGTGCACAAATGAGCGGATTGATCGTAGCAGATGTGGTGGCCGCAGGCGTGCCCTGCGCGCAATGGGCGACCTGGTGCTCAGGCCGGCACACTGATGCTTTGCGTATTGGTGTATTCCAGCAATCCCTCGATCGAGTTTTCCACGCCCACACCCGATTGCTTGTGCCCGCCGAAGGCGACTTCGGGCGAGAGGGCATGGATGTGATTGATCCACACGGTGCCGCACTGCAGCCTGACGGCAATCGCGCGTGCGGCCTCAGTGTCGGCTGACCACACCGATGCGCCCAGCCCATATTCGCTGTCGTTGGCGCGGCGGATGACTTCTTCGGTATCCGTGAAGGCAAGCAAAGGCAAAACGGGTCCGAACGCCTCTTCGACCACGCTGCGCGCGGTGTCGGGCGGATTGTCGAGAATGGTGACCGGAACGAAATAGCCCTTGCCCTCGGGCACGTCGCCACCGAGCAGAAAGCGCACACCCGTGCGATGGGCATCGGCGATCAGGTCGCGCACGCGGTCGTACTGCAGGCGATTCTGGATGGGCCCCAACTGGGTATCGGGATGGGCACCACGACCCATTTTCACTGTGCGTGCGTAGTCCACGAACGCACGGGCAAACGCGTCGTAGATGGACGCGTGCACATACATGCGTTTGCTGGCCAGGCAGAACTGCGACGAGTTGCGAAAGGCGCCCCAGAACAAGGCAGGCACGGTGGCCGCAATGTCGATATCGGGCAGGACGATGGCGGGATCGTTTCCGCCCAATTCAAGGGTGATGCGCGTCAGGCGGGCCGACGCACTTTGCATGACCCGACGTCCCGTGGCGGTGGATCCCGTGAAGGCGATCTTGTCGATGCCTGGATGCTCGGTGAGCCACGGGCCCAGCCGGTCGGTGCCGCTGATCACGTTCAGCACGCCGGCGGGCAGGATAGCGCGGAACAGCTCGCCCATTTTGAGGGCCGTAAGCGGTGTGAAGGGCGAGGGCTTGAGCACCATTGTGTTGCCCGCAAGCAAGGCAGGCGCCACCTTCCAGACGGCCAGCGTCATCGGGAAATTCCAGGGCGCGATTGCAGCCACCACGCCTAGTGGCACATGCCGGGTTTCGAAATGGTGGCCGGCGCCATCGTCGTGGCGCGTGATGGGCAATGTATGTTGGGCGAAGCTGCGCAACCAGTGCACGCAGCGGCCTATTTCGCCGCGTGCGTCGGACAGGGGCTTGCCCTGCTCGTGGGTCAGCAATTGCGCGAAGTCTTCCTGATGCGCCTGCAGGCGATCCGCCATGGCGAGCAGTGCACTCTGGCGGGCGGTGTGGGCCGCATCGCGCCAGCCGGGAAAGGCACGGCGTGCCGAGGCGATCGCCTCGTTCAGTTGTGCCAGCGACGCATCGGGCGCCTGTGCCAGACGCGCTTCCGTGGAGGGGTCGAGCACGTCGAAGTGCTCCTCTGCCATGACACCCTGGCCGTCCAGGGTGAGGGTGAAGTCGGAATCGAAACGGATGAGTGTCATGGCGATGGCAGTCAGGCTTCAGGTGTGCAAGCGCGGAAGATGGGCAGCGAGGCGCAGTGGGCGCCCAGCCTTTGCAGCGCGGGAAAGGCCTGGGCGTCGGCCAGCGCGGGCGTGACACGCTGCAGAAAGGCCCACATGCAGGCGACGGTGATGTCGGCCAGCGTCATGTGCGTGCCATTCAACCACGGGCCCGCGCCCACTGCACGCGCCTGCAGCATGCCAAGCCCGTTACGAACCTGAACGTGCATGTCATCGCGCACCGGCAGGTGGTATTTCTCTTCAGGTCGCTTGCTGGTTTCGTAGATGCCGTAGATGGTTTTTTCCAGCACGGTCGTGGCGATGATGCACATCTGCACGATGTCGCGGCGCGCGGGGCCCGATGCTGGCAGCAAATCGGTGTCGGGCTTCATGTCGCCCAGCACATAGTCCAGGATGGCAGTGCTATCGACCAGGTCGGCACCGTCGTCCAGCGCCAGCAACGGCACCTTGCCCAGCGGGTTGATCTTGCGCACGCCCTCAGGGTCGGTGACCGACGAAATGACCACCTGCTCATAGGGCAGGCCTAGGTGGGTGAGCGTGACGGCCACGCGGCGGACATAAGGGGAGGCATAGCGCCCATAGAGTTTCATGCAGACTCCGGTGTCAGGTTGGGTTCCAGGATGACGCGGCCCACGATCTGGCCCGCCTCCAGATCATGCAGGGATTGCGGCGCGTCGTCCAGGCAACGGCAGATCAGCGGGATGGCCTGCGGACGCTTCTCGCGAACCAGTGCCATGAGTTCGCGCAGTTCGGGAAGGTTGCCGATGTAGGAGCCCTGCACGGTCGCCGCCCGCATCGGCAGCAGGGCGACCGATAACGTCGTCTCGCCACCGAACAGACCGATCACGATGAGCTGACCACCCTTGACCAGCATCGCAATGCCTTGCTCGACGGTTGCGGCCGCGCCGACACAATCGATGACCGCCCATGCACCCCCGCCCACCGCTCGATTGACCTGCGCCAGGGCGTCTGCCGCAGCGCCGTCAATCGCATGCGTGGCCCCGGCGGCAAGCGCCGCACCCCTTCGCGCGCCGTTGGTCTCCACCACGACGATGCTGGGCGCACCCAGGGCACGCAACAGGGTGATGCACATCAGGCCCACACCGCCCGCTCCGATCACCACCACAGGCTCTTCCTTGAGCACCTGCGGATCGATCTTCTTGATCGCACTGAACGTGGTCAGTCCCGAGCAGGCATAGGGTGCTGCCTGCGCCGGGGTGAGTTCGCCGATCTCCACCAGATATTTGGCCGCAGGCACGATGACGTGATCGCTATAACCGCCTGCTCGAAACACCCCCAGAAAACGAGGCGCCGGGCACAGGTTTTCACGATCCCGCAGGCAGACCTTGCAGGTGCCGCAGCCGATCCACGGGTAGACCACGTAGGTTTGCCCCACGGTCACGGGCCCGGCATCGGGGCCGCAGGCGATGACCTCCCCCACGATTTCGTGCCCTAGTGTCAATGGCAGTGTGACGCCTCGAT
>JBAZPE010000047.1:0-9341 GCA_041648375.1 Burkholderiaceae bacterium
CTGTCGGCCCGGGCGCAGGCAAGCGGGCTGGTGCTCGACGATCAACTGCCCGCCAACGAGATCGCCATCGTGGATCCGCATGCCTTGATGACAGTCATGCGCAATCTGATCGGTAATGCCATCGAGCATGCTGCCCCGGCCACGATGACCGTGCGCATGCTCGATGGTGTGCTGCATATCGAGGATGACGGACCCGGCATCGCTGCGGCTGATCTGCCGCATGTGTTTGAGCGCTACTTCAGCGGCCGCCGACGCGACAGCCAGGTGGAACGCACCGCGACTGGACGGCAGCGTGGGCTGGGCCTGGCCATCGCCAAGCGCGTGTGCGATCTTCACGGCTGGTCGCTCACCGCGCGTCCGCGCGACGGTATCGGCGGCGTTACATTCTTACTGGCACTGAATTAGTACAGTTGCGGCCGGGCCTCTCGACATGCCCACGGCAAGGGCCTCGTTTCCAGAGGGCGCGCCGCTGATTTGACGAAAATTTGACAGGCCTGCCTTTACGGTGCGCTGTCCTGCGGTATCCGTCAGGGCTATGGTTGGCCCCTTCGGTCATTGCTTTTTTTAGGTGTGCGCATGCGTCGTTTGACCCTCCGATTTGTGATCTCCATGTTGGCCATGCTGACGCTGTCGCGTCTGGCGTTATCCATATGGCTGTGGGATCGTGTCCAGGCTTCGGGTGGTCTGGTGCCCGTCATGCTGGGTGGGCTGCGCATCGACATCTGCATGATCGCCATGCTTGCCGTTCTGCCTGCGGTGCTTTCGCCCTGGCTGGGGCATCGTCACTGGCCGTCCTGGATCACGGCCTGGTGGTTCCGGCTGTGCGCCATGCTTTTCGTGCTGCTCGAGGTGTCCTCGCCGCAATTCCTGATCGAATACGACACCCGCCCGAATCGTCTCTACTTCGAATACCTCGTCAATCCGCGTGAAGTGGCCTCCATGTTGTGGACCGGCTACAAGGGGGTGCTGTTCAGCGCGTTCGCCGCGCTGCTGGTGGCCGCCTGGCTGGTCGCCCGTGCATTTCGCCCGGGTGTGCGCGACGAGCCGATGCGCTGGTTGTGGCGCCCGGTGCTCTCGGTGGTGTTGCTGGCAGTGGGTATCATGGCCATTCGCGGCACGCTGCAGCATCGCCCGCTTAACCCGGCCATGGTTGCCTTCAGCAGTGACGCCATGATCAACACGCTGCCCTTGAACGGCCTGTACAGCGTAACCAACGCGGCCTATCGCCTGCAGGACGAACGGTCGTCGGCGGCGCTGTATCCGACGCTGCCGCAGGCGCGCATGCAGCAGGTCGTGCGTGAGACCGCAGGCATGCCTGCCACCATGATCGACCCGGCCATCCCCAGCCTGCATCGTCAGCAGGCCACCGCCCGCCGGGACAAGCCGCTGAATCTCGTGATCATCGTGCAGGAAAGCCTGGGTGCTCAATATATGAAGAGCCTGGGCGGTGAAGATCTCGTGCCCCGACTGGAGCAACTGGCACAGCAGGGCTGGATGTTCGACCGCGCCTATGCGACCGGTACGCGCTCTGCCCGGGGGCTGGAGGCCATTTCTGCTGGCTTTCTGCCCACCGCGGCCGAGGCGGTCCTCAAGTTGCCCCGTTCGCAAACCGGCTTCTTCACCCTGGCCGAACTGCTGGGCCGCCACGGCTACACCTCTCAGTTCATGTATGGCGGTGAAGCGCACTTCGACAACATGCGCAGCTTTTTCCTGGGCAACGGGTTCAACAACGTCATTGACCGCAAAGCCTTCACCTCGCCCGTGTTCGTTGGTTCGTGGGGCGCGTCAGATGAAGACATGTTCAACGAACTGGACAAAACCCTGCGCAAGCCCAGCGACACGCCCACTTTCACCATGGCGTTCAGCGTGAGCAACCACTCGCCCTGGGAGTATCCCGCTGGCCGCATTCAGCCCGACGGCAATCCCGCCACAGTCGAGAACACGGTGCGTTATGTCGATTGGGCCATGGGTGAGTTCTTCGACAAGGCCAAGCAGGCACCCTACTGGAAAGACACCGTCTTTCTTGTCATCGCCGACCACGATTCACGCGTGCACGGGGCGAGCCTGATTCCAGTCACCCACTTCCATATTCCAGCCTTGATCATTGGTGCCGACGTCGCACCCCGTCGCGACCCGCGCATCGTCAGCCAGATCGACATGGCACCCACGCTGTTGTCCATCATGGGCGTGGACAACGAGAACCCGATGCTGGGGGCCGATCTTACGCAGCGTGATCCGAACCGAGCCATCATGCAGTACGGCGACACCTTCGGTTATCTGTCGGGCGAGAACCTGCTGGTCTACGAGCCACACAAATCACCTCGCCAACTGGCCTACAGCAAGGCCGCTGATGGCAGCGATGTCTTCACGTCGGTAACGGTCGATCCAGCACTGGCAGAAAAGGCGCTCGCCCATGCATTGTGGCCCAGCTGGGCCTACCTGAACGAGGCCTATCGCCTGCCGGCTGCCGCAAAATAAGGCGCATGCGTGGGTCGTGTGGCGGTCCATTGCCGCTCGACACGCGTGGCAAACGCGTTCAACTGCGTTGGCAGACCGGGCAGTAATAGGTGGCGCGTTGACCCTGCACAATGCGGCGTATCGGGGTGCCGCAAACCTTGCAGGGCAGGCCCTCACGCTCATACACCGCCGCGTGTATGGTGAAGTAGGCACCGGGCTCGCCGCGCGAGTCGACATAGTCCCGCAGGGTGCTGCCACCGGATTCCAGCGCGTCGTTCAACGTGTCCACGATCGCTGTGGCCAGGCGGTCGCAACGCACGCGCGACAGGCGTCGGGCGGGCTGCTTGGGGTTGATGCGAGCGCGAAACAGGCTCTCCGATGCATAGATGTTGCCCACCCCGACCACGGCGTGGCCTGCCAGCAGCACTTGCTTGATGGCCGCGCTGCGCCCGTGAAAATGGGCGTGCAGCCACGCACCGCCGAAGCGATCGTCAAAGGGTTCGATCCCCAGTTTGGCCAGCAGAGGGTGGCTGTCGATCGGGCCATTTTCCACCGGATGCCACAATACGGCGCCGAAGCGTCTGGGATCATGTAGCCGATAGATCGCGTGATCGAAGACCCAGTCGACGTGATCATGCAGGCGCGGCGGCTCGTCCGGGCTCACCCGACGCAGCGAACCCGACATCCCCAGGTGCACTATTTGCGTACCGTGGCCGAAGTGCAGAAGCAGGTATTTGCCACGCCGCGCACACGCCAGTACGGGGCGGCCCGCCAGCAGGGCCGGGAGATTTTCCGGTATGGGCCAGCGCAGGCTGGGTTGGCGAACATGCAATGCGCGTACGATCTGGCCAGTGATAACCGGTGCAATACCACGTCGCGTCGTTTCGACTTCAGGGAGTTCCGGCATGAGCCAGTGTAAGATTCTTCAAATATGAGTACTGATTGTGCCATCAACCGGACGGGCCGCGTGAAGTCGTCGCTAAAACCTTTGTATGCAGGACTTATCGCTGCCGCGCTTGCGCTGAGCGCGATCCATACGGGCCCCGCCTTTGCGGCGGACCGACCAGGCGATGCCACCGGGCCGCGCATGGGGCCCAAGACCAAGTCTCCCGAGACCGAGGTCATACGGCTGCGAGCGGGCAAGGTGCCCTACGTGTCGCTTTCATCCGATATCTTCTATCGTGTGCTGGCCTCGGAAATCGCGGCGCAGCGAGGCGTCTTCGGCAGCGCCGGCACCACCATGGTGGGCCTGGCGCGCGATACGGGCGATGCGCGCCTGGCCCGGCGCGGGCTGGAGTTCTTCCTGGCGGGCGGCAATCTCCAGGGCGCGCTCGAAGCCGCCCGGATGTGGTCGCGCCTGTCGCCCACCGATATCGAAGCCAGTTCCACCGAGCTGGCCCTTGCGGCGGCCAATGGCCAGACCGAGGGGCTGGCCGAAGCCTTGCGCGTACGCATCGATGCGTCGCAGGACAAGGTGGGTGCGCTGTCACAGGCGTTGGCCGTGCTGGGGCGTCTGGCTGATCGGCGGCTCGCCCTTCAAATTCTTGACCAGGCCCTGAGCGAGAAGGTCAAACGCCTGCCCGAGGCACGTATGGCGCTGGCCGACGTGGCGCAGGCAGCGGGCAACACCCCGCGCGCACTGTCCGAGGCTCGCATGGCGTTGCTGGCCTCGCCTGCGTCCGAAGAGGCCGCTCAACGGGTTCTGGAATATGGCATTGCCGTCGATCCGGCCCGTGCCGTGGCCGATGCGCGCGCCTTTCTGGCTCGCTACCCGCAATCGCGCAAACTCCACCTGAGCCTGGCCGCCCAGTTGGCTGAAGGTGGCGACATTCCGGGCGCGCTGAACGAACTGCGCATCATGGCGCGCCAGGCGCCGGAAGATTTCGACCTGATGCTGCTGCAGGCGCAACTGCTGTACAAGGGGGGCCAGCCTGCCGAGGCGCGCCGCCTGCTCGAGCAATATGTCGAGGTGCAAACCCAGCGTGGCAGTGCGAACGCACGGGCGGCGGACGAGGCCTATGTCCTGCTGGCGCGCATTGCCGAGGACCAGAAGCAATATGACCAGGCCGTTGCATACCTGGGGCGCATCGACGACCCTGCCTTACGCTACCAGTCACGCCTGCGCCAGGCGGGCTTGCGCGCCGAGCAGGGGCAGGTCGAGGCGGCACTGAAACTGATCGATCAGGCGGGCCCTCAGGACGAAGAGGAACGGCTGACCGGCGTCATGGCGCGTGCGCAGATCCTGCGTCAGGCCGACAGGCTCGACGATGCCGTGGCCGAGCTGGAAAAAGCAAACCGTGACGTGCCCGATGTCGTCGAACTGAAGTACGAACTGGGCATGCTGTACGAACGCCAGGGCAAGCTCAAGGACTTCGAACGTGAGCTGCGAGAGGTCATTGCCCTCGATCCCGACCACGCGCATGCCTACAACGCGCTGGGCTATACGCTGGCCGATAACAACACCCGCTTGTCCGAGGCGCATGACCTGATCTCGCGCGGGCTCTCACTGGCACCGAACGATCCTTTCATTCTGGATAGCATGGGGTGGGTCAAGTTCCGGCTGGGTGACAACAAAGCGGCCATCGACTATCTGCGTCGCGCCTTCAGCATCCGGCCTGAGCCCGATATCGCCGCCCACCTGGGTGAAGTCTTGTGGAACAGCGGGCAACGCGATGAAGCCCAGAAGCTCTTTCAGCAGGCCTCTCGGGAGTTTCCCGACAGCAAGCCGCTCAAGGAGACCGCGCGTCGTCTGGGAGTGAAGCTGTGACTCGGTTCTGGCGTTTCCTGGCGGTGCTGACGGTGAGCGGTCTGTTGGCGGCCTGCGTGACCCCGCAGCGCATCACCGGTTCCTCGCCAAGCACCGACACGTTTTCCCGCGTCGGGCGCTTCGCCCTGACGGTCACCGAGCCTGGCGCGAGCCCGCAAGCCACGCAGGGCGGTTTCTCGTGGCTCGACGAGGGCGGACAGTTCATGCTGGACTTGACCACGCCGCTGGGCTCGACCCAGGCGCGGGTCCAAGGCCGGCCGGGCATGGCCACATTGACGCGGGCTAACGGCGAGACCTTGTCGGCACCGGACCCCGATGCCCTGGCTGAAGATGCGCTCGGCAGCCGGGTGCCCGTGGCCGGGCTGCGTGACTGGTTCCAGGGGCGAGTGGCCAAGCAGCCTGCGGCAGAGTCCGTGCAGACCGACGACCAAGGGCGTCCCACCTCCTTCGTGCAAGGCGGCTGGCGCGCGACCCTGTCGCGCTACGACGATCAGGGTCCGCAGATGCTGGTGCTCGAGCGCCAGGAAGCGGCCCGACGCATCGTGCTTCGTCTGGTCGTGACCAACCCGTCCTGATCGGGGCGCAACGCATGCTCTACGACGTACCTGCGCCGGCCAAGGTCAATCTGTTCCTGCACGTCGTGGGGCGCCGTCCCGACGGTTATCACCTGCTTCAGTCCGTCTTTCAGTTCATCGATCTGACCGACACGCTGCATTTCGATGTGCGTGCCGACGGCGTCATCTCGCGCAGCATCGACGTGCCCGGTGTCGCCGAGCAGGACGACCTCACCTTGCGGGCGGCGCGCGCCCTGCAGCGGGCTTGCGGTGTGACGCGTGGGGTGGACATCACGCTGATCAAGCGCATTCCCACTGGCGGTGGTCTGGGCGGCGGTTCCAGCGATGCGGCCAGTACGCTGATTGCGCTCAATCGCCTGTGGGGCTGTGGGCTGGATCGCGAGGCCCTGATGGCCATTGGCCTGACCTTAGGTGCGGATGTCCCGGTGTTTGTGTTCGGTCGTACCGCTTTTGCCGAGGGCATCGGCGAACAACTCACGGCGATCGATCTGCCTGCGCGTGCGTTTGTCGTGGCGCAGCCACACGTTTCGGTCCCCACGCCTGAGATTTTTCGCAGCCCGGATTTGACACGCAATTCTTTTTCGATCAGAATAACGGACTTCCTTACTCAGTCATCTGCAGGGTTTGGCAAAAACGATCTCGAAAGCGTGGCTTGCCGGTTGTACCCGGAAATACGCGCAGGGATAAGGCTTTTGGAACGCAGCGTAAGCACTGTATGCGCAAACGAACCAGAAGATGTCGATCAAAAAAATGTCGACACGCCTTTCTCTCCGGTTGTTAGAATGTCGGGCTCGGGTGCTTGTGTGTTCGTGCAGTGTCGAAACATGCACCAGGCAGTGGCAGTAGAGCAGGAAGTTGTACGTGAGATGCACGCTACAATGCAGTTCGGCAGTCAAGTTAGCAGTCAGGGTTTTCGACTTGTTCAGGCATGTCCTGGGCTAACCGAGCATCCTTTGTTGCACTGGATCGCAAATTAGTTGGGGAGTCGCCAAGTTGGTTAAGGCACTGGATTTTGATTCCAGCATGCGAAGGTTCGAATCCTTCCTCCCCAGCCCGGAATTCAAAAAAAGCTGTTGAACCTGCCAGTCTGACCACCGGCCCGCGGTTCAACAGCTTTTTTATTGTTGTCACTGATTTATCGCCGCGCCACGCGCGCCATCCGTACTCTGGCGACTTGCCAGTCTCTTCTTTTCTGCGCTCTATCATGCCTAACGATAGCTTCATGATTTTCACCGGCACGGCCAACACCCGTTTGGCGGTCGACGTGGTCAATCATCTTGATATGTCCCTGGGCAAGATGACCGTCGGTCGCTTCTCCGACGGTGAAGTGATGGTCGAGATCAATGAAAACGTGCGCGGCAAGGACGTCTTTGTCCTGCAGCCCACCTGTGCACCCACGAACGACAATCTCATGGAAATCATGGTGATGGTCGACGCGTTGCGCCGTGCTTCGGCGGGCCGCATTACGGCCGCCATCCCTTACTTCGGCTATGCCCGTCAGGATCGTCGCCCGCGCTCGGCACGTGTGTCGATCTCGGCCAAGGTCGTGGCAAACATGCTTCAGGTCGCCGGTGTAGACCGCGTGTTGACCATGGACCTGCACGCCGATCAGATCCAGGGCTTTTTCGACATCCCGGTGGACAACATCTACGCCGGTTCGATTCTGCTCAGCGACATCGGTCGCCGCAATTTCGGTGACCTGGTGGTCGTTTCGCCCGACATCGGTGGTGTGGTGCGTGCCCGTGCGCTGGCCAAGCCTTTGGAGGCCGAACTGGCCATCATCGACAAGCGTCGTCCGCGTGCGAACGTCTCCGAAGTCATGAACATCATCGGTGAAGTCGACGGCCGTACCTGCGTCATCATGGACGACATGGTCGACACCGCCGGCACGCTGTGCAAGGCAGCCGTAGCGCTGAAAGAACGCGGTGCCAAGCAGGTGTATGCCTATTGCACGCACCCGGTGCTCTCTGGCGGCGCGGTCGATCGCATTGCCGCCTCCGAGCTCGACGAGCTCGTGGTGACCGACACCATTCCATTGCCCGCTGACGCGGCAGCCTGCGGCAAGATCCGCCAGCTGTCCTGCGCGGGTCTGCTGGGCGAGACCATTCTGCGCATTTCCAATGCCGAATCGGTCAGCTCGCTGTTCGTAGACTGATTGCAGTCTGCACATCCAGAATTTTGTTCTGTGCTGGTCGCGGCGCAGAACGAAAGTCGCAGTGCGCAATGTCGTGCACTGCGTCTGATAACCGGGTGGCCTGTCCACCCACGCTTTGGAGTTTTCCATGAAATTTTCCGCCACTTCGCGTAGCGTTCAGGGATCGAGTGCGAGCCGCCGCCTGCGCCACGCTGGCCGCGTGCCCGCCATTGTTTATGGTGGCGAAGCAACGCCGCAAAACATCGAACTCGATCACAACGACATCTATCACGCTCTGCGCAAAGAGCAGTTCCATTCGTCGATTCTCGACCTGGAAATTGATGGCAAGGGTCAGCAAGTTCTGTTGCGTTCGGTGCAATGGCACGCCTACAAACAGCAAGTTCTGCACGTCGACTTCCAACGCGTTGCCGCCAACCAGGCGCTGACGACCAAGGTGCCGCTGCACTTCATCAACGAAGAGTCGTCGCCGGCCGTCAAGCTCAACGCAGCGATCGTCAGCCACATCATGACCGAACTGGAAGTGTCGTGCCTGCCCAAGAACCTGCCCCAGTTCATCGAAGTCGATCTGGGTCAGCTGATCGTGGGTGAGCCCGTTCATCTGTCGCAAATCAAACTGCCCGTCGGCGTGACCTATGTTGCCCACGGCAGCGATGCTGATCCCCTGTTGGCCAGCGCGGTCATTCCTGACCAGACCGACGAAGCCGACGAAGACGGTGCCGGCGAAGCCGCTGCCCCCGAAGCCTAAGTCAGTCTTTGCGTGCGCGCGACCCGCGCATGACTAGGCTTGGAAATCGACCCTGCCCGGCATCCCTGGAAGCCGCGTGCAGGGTTTTTTTATGAGGCAGATTCGCGCATGGCGACTCCTATCCGACTGATCGTCGGGCTGGGCAACCCCGGCCCCGAGTACGAGACCACCCGGCATAACGCCGGCTTCTGGCTGGCCGATCACCTGGCCGACGATCTGCGCGCCTCGTTCACGCTGGAAAAAGCGTTCGCGGGGTGGGTGGCCAAGGCACGCTTCGATGGCGAAAACGTCGTCCTGCTCAAGCCCAACACCTACATGAATCGTTCGGGCCAGGCCGTCGGTGCCGTGACCCGATTCTTCAAATTTTCCCCCGAGCAGGTCCTGGTGCTGCATGACGAGCTCGATCTGCTTCCTGGCCAGGTCAAGCTCAAGCAAGGTGGCGGCAACGCCGGCCACAATGGCCTGAAAGACATCAACGCAGCACTCGGCAGCCCGGATTTCTGGCGCCTGCGTGTCGGTATCGGGCACCCGCGCACCTTGAACCTGGCGCAACCCGTGGCCGATTTCGTGCTGCACGCGCCCCGGCGCGACGAGCAGGACGGCATCGACCGCGTCATCACGCGCAGCCGCGTGGCCGTGCCT
>JBAZPE010000048.1:0-9311 GCA_041648375.1 Burkholderiaceae bacterium
CACGCCATCAATGGTGATGACCGTCGACTCCGACAGCGTTTCAGCCTGCTCGATCAACACCTCGTAGGCCCCGATACCGGCTTGACTGAGGTGTTCCAGCGCCGATTCGAGCGCATCGTCATGACCCGCCTTCAGCAGTTTCGGAATGAGCATGCCCAACTGGTCTTCCCAGTAGCGATCCTCCACCCGGCTGCCCGAGCGGTCCAGCCCGATGGCCAGTGCGACCAGACGTTGTGCGTCGCGATTCAATTTGGTGGCGGTGCGGGCGCGAAAGCGGGCCATCTAGCTGTCCGAGTAAAAATAGAACTCATGAGTTTACCGCTAGCGGGGTCGATGCGCCTTTTATCCGGCAGATATAAAGAATGGCCACCGTTCGGTGGCCATTGTCGGCATCAGCATGTTGCCCCAGGCATGATCGGACGCAAGGGTCCGGTCATGCGCGGGCAGCCGTCAGATCAGGCTGCCAGCAACTGACGCAGCACGAAGGGCAAAATGCCACCGTGCTGGTAGTAATCCACTTCAATGGGCGTGTCGATGCGCAGCAGCAGTTTGACCTTGGTCTGGGTGCCATCTTCGCGATGAATGGTCATCGTCACTTCCTGTTGGGGTTTGATGCCATTTTCCAACCCGGTGATGTCATAGGTTTCGCGACCCGTAATGCCCAGGCTTTGCGTGGAGTCGTCACCCAGGAATTGCAGGGGCAGCACGCCCATGCCGACCAGGTTGCTGCGGTGAATGCGCTCGAAGCTGCGCGTGATGACCGCCTTCACACCCAGCAACTGGGTGCCTTTGGCCGCCCAGTCGCGCGAGGAGCCGGTGCCATACTCTTCACCGCCGAACACGACGGTCGATGTGCCCGCAGCCACGTACTTCATGGCTGCATCGTAGATCGACATCTGTTCGCCCGAAGGTTGATACAGGGTCTCACCCCCTTCGAAGCGGGTGCCGTCCAGCGCTGCCGGGATCATCAGGTTCTTGATGCGCACGTTGGCGAAGGTGCCACGCATCATGATTTCGTGGTTGCCACGACGCGAACCATAGCTGTTGAAATCGGCCTTCTGCACCCCGTTCTCTTTCAGCCAGCGCCCTGCGGGCGAACTTTCCTTGATGGAGCCTGCCGGCGAGATGTGGTCGGTGGTGACCGAATCGCCGAAGATGCCGAGTGCGCGTGCACCGGTGACCGCAGGCATGGCCTTTGGGGTCATCCCGAAATCCTGGAAGAAGGGCGGTTCGGCAATGTAGGTCGAATCGGGCCAATTGTAGATTTCGCCTGATACGCCTTTGATCTTCTCCCACAACTTGCCCGGGTTGCTGCGCACTTGTGCATAGTTGGCCCGGAACACTTCCGGGTTCAACGCAAAGTGCATCAGGCTGTCGATCTCCTCTGCTGTCGGCCAGATGTCGCCCAGCCACACATCGCCATTCTTGCCCTTGCCCACCGGCTCGGTCATCAGGTCGCGCGTCATGGTGCCGGCCAGGGCATAGGCCACCACCAGCGGCGGCGAGGCCAGGAAGTTGGCCTTGATGTTGGGATGGATGCGCGCTTCGAAGTTGCGGTTACCCGAGAGCACGGCCGCGCAGATCAGATCGTTGTCGATGATTGCTTCGTTCAGGTCCGGCGTGAGATCGCCCGCATTGCCGATACACGTGGTGCAGCCGTAGGCCGCAACATCGAAACCCAGCTTTTCCAGATAGCCCAACAGCCCGGTCTTGGTCAGATACTCGGTCACCACCCGCGATCCGGGGGCCAAAGATGTCTTGATGTGTTTGGGCACCTTCAGCCCGGCTTCGACCGCTTTTTTGGCCAGCAGGCCGGCGGCGAGCAACACGCTCGGATTGGAGGTGTTCGTGCAGGAGGTAATGGCCGCAATCAGAATGTCGCCATTCTTGATCTTGGTACCCGTGCTGGTGGTGTATTGCTGCGCCAGTTTCTCCGGCGTCTGATTGAAGCCGTTTTCTGCGATGGGCTTGGAGAACAACTCGATGAAGTTGTTCTTCACATTGCCGATTTCGATGCGATCCTGCGGGCGCTTGGGGCCGGCCAGCGACGGTTTGACGCTGGACAGGTCGAGCTTGAGCAGTTTGGTGTAATCGATGTCGCTGGCCTTGGGCACGCCGAACATTTTCTGCGCCTTGAAATAGGCTTCAAAGGCGTCGATCTCTTCATCGGTACGGCCGGTGCCCCGGAAATAATCGATCGTGCGCCCGTCGACAGGGAAGAAACCCATGGTGGCGCCGTATTCAGGCGCCATGTTGCCGATGGTGGCACGGTCCGTAACCGACAGACTGGCGGTGCCCGGACCACAGAATTCCACGAACTTGCCCACGACCTTCTCGCGTCGCAGCATTTCCGTAATGGTCAGCACCAGATCGGTGGCCGTCACGCCCTCGATCAATTTGCCGGTCAGTTCCACCCCCACCACATCGGGGGTGAGGAAGTACACGGGCTGGCCTAGCATGCCCGCCTCGGCCTCGATGCCGCCCACGCCCCAGCCCACCACACCAATACCGTTGATCATGGTGGTGTGGCTGTCGGTGCCGACCAGCGAGTCAGGGTAGTACACACCTGTTTGCTTGTCGCGATGCACGCCCCGCGCGAGGTATTCCAGATTGACCTGGTGGACGATGCCGAATCCGGGAGGCACCACACCGAACGTGTCGAAGGCCTGCATGCCCCATTTCATGAACTGGTAGCGCTCTTTGTTGCGCTGGAACTCCAGCTTCATGTTCAGATCGAGCGCGTTTTTCTGGCCGAAGTAATCGATCATGACCGAGTGGTCGACCACCAGGTCGACGGGCACGAGCGGCTCGATCGATTTTGGATTCTTGCCCATTTGCTTGGCGACCGAGCGCATGGCGGCAATATCGGCCAGTAGCGGTACACCGGTGAAATCCTGCAGCACCACGCGGGCGACGACGAAGGGGATTTCATCTTCGCGCTTCGCGGTGGGCTTCCACGCCGCCAATTGCCGCACATGTTCTTCGGTCACTTTCTTGCCGTCGCAATTGCGCAGCACCGATTCGAGCACGATGCGCACCGACACGGGCAAGCGTCCGATGTCCAGTCCCAGGGCCTTGCCCAGCGCAGGCAGGGAATAGTACTGACAGGTGCTCTCGCCAATCTTGAAATTCTTCAGTGTCTTGAGTGTGTTGTGCGGCATATCGACTCCATTGCAGTTGGACGGGCAGTGCAAACGCCATTTTGTTTTCTTTTTGCGCGTTTGTCATTGTCCGTGAGTATTCATTGTCTCGCAGGTATCAGGTCTTATATAAGACTTGAATGTGTAAAAGAGGTTCCATCATGTCACGCATGACCCCATAAAAAAAACGAGCCCGCAAACATCGCGGGCTCGTTCAGTCGTCATGCGCAGAAGTATCAGGTCGATACGGCGTCGGCGACATCCTTGTAATCATCGATCTTGTCGAAGTTCAAATACTGGTAAATCGTGTCGCTGTGCTGCCCGATTACGCCCATGTCGGCCATGTACTCTTCCTTGGTCGGTATGCGACCCAGGCGCGAGCAAATCGCGGCCAATTCGGCTGAACCAAGATACACGTTAGTGTTCTTGCCCAGACGGTTGGGGAAGTTGCGCGTGCTGGTGGACATGACGGTTGCGCCTTCACGCACCTGCGCCTGGTTGCCCATGCACAGCGAGCAGCCTGGCATTTCCATGCGTGCACCCGCCACACCCAGCACACCGTAGTGGCCTTCTTCGGACAACTGTTGAGCGTCCATCTTGGTGGGCGGTGCGACCCACAATTTCACAGGAATATCCCGCTTGCCTTCAAGCAGCTTGGATGCCGCACGGAAGTGACCGATGTTGGTCATGCAGCTGCCGATGAACACTTCGTCAATCTTCGCGCCGGCGACTTCCGACATGGTCTTCACGTCATCGGGATCGTTCGGGCAGGCGACGATGGGCTCGTGCACATCGGCCAGATCGATCTCGATCACTGCTGCGTATTCGGCGTCGGCATCGGGATGCAGCAATTGCGGATCGGCCAGCCAGGCTTCCATGGCCTTGATGCGGCGTACTAGCGAGCGCTCATCTTCGTAGCCATTGGCGATCATCCACTTCAGCATCACGATGTTGCTGTTGATGTACTCGATGATCGGTTCTTTGTTCAAGTGCACCGTGCAACCGGCAGCCGAGCGTTCGGCCGAGGCGTCTGACAACTCGAACGCCTGCTCGACCTTCAGGTTGGGCAAGCCTTCAATTTCCAGCACGCGGCCGGAGAAGATGTTTTTCTTGTTGGTCTTGTCCACTGTCAGCAGACCTTGCTTGATCGCATACAGCGGAATCGCGTTGACCAGGTCGCGCAATGTCACGCCGGGTTGCAGCGTGCCTTTGAAGCGCACCAGCACCGATTCTGGCATGTCCAGGGGCATCACGCCCGTGGCCGCTGCGAACGCCACCAGGCCCGAGCCGGCGGGAAACGAGATGCCGATGGGGAAACGGGTGTGCGAGTCGCCGCCGGTGCCCACCGTGTCGGGCAACAGCATGCGGTTCAGCCACGAGTGGATCACACCATCGCCGGGGCGCAGTGAAATCCCGCCACGCGTGCTGATGAACTGGGGCAGGGTGTGATGCGTTTTCACATCCACGGGCTTGGGGTAGGCCGCAGTGTGGCAGAAGGATTGCATGACCAGATCGGCCGAGAAACCCAGGCAAGCCAGATCCTTGAGCTCGTCGCGCGTCATGGGGCCGGTGGTGTCCTGGCTTCCGACCGAGGTCATGCGGGGTTCGCAGTATGTGCCGGGACGCATGCCCACGCCTTCAGGCAGACCGCATGCACGGCCCACCATCTTCTGAGCCAAGGTGTAGCCGCGGCCGGTATCTACCGGATTCTGCGGCAAGCGGAACAGGGTGGAGACGGGCAGGCCCAGCGCTTCGCGTGCCTTGGCGGTCAAACCGCGGCCCACGATCAGCGGGATCCGGCCACCCGCACGTACCTCGTCGAACAGCACTTCGGATTTGACTTGGAATTCGGCAATGACCTTGCCGTCTTTCAGTGCTTTTCCGTCGTAGGGGCGCAGTTCGACCACATCACCCATATTCATGCCCGAGACGTCCAGTTCGATGGGCAAGGCACCCGCGTCTTCCATGGTGTTGTAGAAGATCGGGGCAATCTTGCTTCCCAGACAGACGCCGCCGAAACGCTTGTTCGGCACGTAAGGAATATCTTCGCCGGTGAACCAGAGCACCGAGTTGGTGGCTGACTTGCGGGAAGATCCCGTGCCCACCACGTCGCCCACGTACGCCACCAGATGGCCTTTTTCCTTCAAGCCATTGATGAAATCTACCGGGCCGGTCTTGCCGGGTTCCTGGGGCTCGATGCCTGCGCGCGGGTTTTTCAGCATGGCCAGCGCGTGCAGGGGGATATCCGGACGGCTCCAGGCATCGGGTGCGGGCGACAGGTCATCGGTGTTGGTCTCGCCCGTCACCTTGAAAACGGTGATGGTGAGGCTCTCGGGCACTTCAGGACGGCTGGTGAACCATTCTGCATCGGCCCAGCTCTGCAGCACGGCGACTGCGTGCGCGTTGCCTTTGTCGGCCTTGTCCTTGACGTCATGGAAGGCGTCGAACATCAACAGGGTTTTCTTCAGACCTTCGGCGGCGACCGGCGCGGTCTGCGCGTCATCGAGCAGTTCGACCATGGGGCCGATGTTGTAGCCACCCAGCATGGTGCCCAGCAACTGGGTCGCCTGCACGCGGGTCAACAGCGGGCACTGCTCGGTGCCCAGTGCCACAGCGGCCAGGTAGGATGCTTTGACCTTGGCGGCGTCATCGACACCGGCCGGCACACGATGGGTCAGCAGCGAGAGCAGGAATTCGCCTTCGCCCTCAGGCGGGGCTTTCATCAGCTCGATGAGATCGGCAGTCTGATGGGCGGTGAGGGGAAGCGGGGGAATACCCTGCGTCGCGCGTTCGGCAACGTGTTGGCGATAGGTCTCGAGCATGGAAAATCCTGCTGTAGGCGGTTGGAATCCCGGTATTGTAGGACTGCCCGTAGCCTGCTGCAAGGGTCTTGTATCTTATATAAGACATACCGCTTTTCGGGGTTTTCCCGGGGCGGATATTCTGGTGCCCCAATGAAAATGTCCAGGTTGGCGACCTGGACATTGCACACGGTGTCCCTTCCTGCTCGGGACATTCACCGGACCATCACTGGTCCAGGCGACTTCAGGCCTTGAAAGCCGAAATCACGGGGCTCCTGGCGCGGCCGGCCTGCACGGCGGTCAATACTTCGACCACGTAGTCGGCAAACCCTGAGGCGGCACGGCGTACGGCCGAGCGTTTGGTGGAACGGGGAACGGAAACTGATTTGCGTCGCATGGCTAGTGCTCCTAGATGGGGTGCAGGTGAGAACGATTTTTCGCCGTTGTCGACATGTCCGCGGCACAGGCACATCGCGGCGAAGTGCAGTAAGCAATTGATTTGCTACTACAACTTCATCATAGGCGTTTTGTTGTGCGATGCAATATAAGTTCAACTTTTCTATCAGGGTAATTACTGAAGTGTTGTTTTCGCGTACCGTGAGGGCATCGCCTGAAACAGAGCAGCCAGACGATTTCGCGCGGCACGGCATTTGCTAGTTCACGACGAGCAAACAGGTTTTGAGCGCGCGGTGACGCCCGTCGCACTCGATATATTCAATCAACTCTGGAGCGGCCCGAGCGGCGATCCGGAAAAGGAGTCAGACTATGTCTATTCACCAGCTTTCGTCACTCAACAGAATGGCCGCAGGCGTGTTCGGCGGCATCGTTCTGGCGGCAAGCGCCTGGACCGTGCATGCTGCGGATAACAGCAGCATCGAGGCTCGCTACAAACAAGACGTCGCCAACTGCAACGCAGGGCGCACGAACCAGGCCAAGCAAGTTTGCCTGCAGGAAGCTGGTGCCGCCCGTGTGGAAGCACGCCGCAACAATCTGACGACGAATGGCGGCAACTATGACGCCAACGCTGTACAGCGTTGCCAACGTCTGCCGGCGACCGATCGTGCGGCATGCGAAGCGCAAATGGCAGGGCAGGGCAAGACGTACGGCAGCGTGCAGGGCGGTGGTGTTCTGCGTGAAATGACCATTCAGGTGCCGGCCGGTACGCCCGGCGCGCAACCCGCCCCCGGCTATGCTCCGCCGCCCGCACCGGGTGGCCGTTATGCCCCTGGCGCAGCACCTGCACCCGGCACCATGGCACCGCCGCCGATGGCACCGCAGCCCATGGCGCCCGCACCGATGGCACCTCAGCCCATGGCACCCCAGCCAGCTATGCGCTATTGATTCAGACATAGCAAAGCGGCCCCGCCGCTCAAGCTAAGCGGGGCTGTGCAAAACGGCGCCACACGTAAGCATTCTGCTTCGCGTGTGGCGCCGTTTTTCAATAACGATTTGCGTCAGTTCAGCTGCTCAGCCTGGGGTGAGCGCGCGGATACCACCAGCCAACGACCCAGCAGCGAGGCATCCGACCCGGCGTGGTGCCAATATCCCTTACCCATGTCCGTGACTGCGGCAAGATGCTGGCGCTTGCAATAACGGCGGCTGGGCGCGGCCAGCAGGCGCTCATACCATCGCACCGGCTTGGGCTCTTTCACATCATGCAGCGTGATGTCGGTATAGCCATAGTGGCGCAAGAGCAAATGCAATTGCCCGAAATGGAAGGGAAAATAGGTGATGTAGTCCTCACCGATGCGTCGATCCGAGGACGGTGCGAAGCCCGCGTGAAAGCCCCGGAAGAGGTAACGTAGTCGGGAGCCCGGCGGCCAGCTATTTGGGGTGGTGATCACCAGTGTGCCCCCGGGCGAGAGCAGGCGCTTGAAGCTCTCGAGCATGGTGCCCGGGTTGGCGATCAGATGGATGGCTTCGCCGCAGACGACCGCATCATAAGGTGCGTTCAAGTCAGGGGCGGGCAGATTCAGATCGTGCTCTACGACCTCGTCGTAGCCGGCCGCTGCATCGGGGAATTCATACAGCCCGAGGCCGTCGAGCGCCACTTGTGGGCTGGTGGCTTGCAGGGCATGCCCGAGCCATCCCGTTCCGCAGGGGGCATCCAGCACGCGCCGTGCACGTTGCTGTTGAATCAGGTCCAGTACGACAGGATGATAGGGCTTGATGCGCATACGACTCGTTCGCTCTGGTCAGGATTTTCAAGCTTACCAGACGCTGAAAATCCAGGTGCGTCACGCCGCGATCATCATGCTCGTCCAGACGCTGACCATGGCCAGCAGACCGACGAAGCACCCACCCCACAAGCCTACCAGCGGCCACTTCACCGACAGGGGAATGTCGCGAGGGTCGATGTGCTTGAGCATGCGGTTGGCATGTCCGAGCAGCGACCACGTGCTGCGCGGAAAAACGATGCGCAAAAAATAGTCCAGCATGATCGAGGCCTGGATGGCCAGGGGATACTGGTGAAACGCCCGGTGCTCGAGGAAGGGGTGTTTGAAGAAGCTGTTGATCCGACGGTGTGTCAACCAGACTGCCAGTGCAGAGATGACTGCAGCAGAAAAACAGGCGACGAGCAGACTGAAGGAAAACGTGAAAACGTAAGCAATAGGGGTGTTGGGCATACAGTGCTGTGCGGAATACCGTCGGTGAAACTGGTCGACTAATCGGGATCAGGGGCCCTTCGCCAGGAGATCCTGGTACTCGGGATGCTTTTCGATGAATGCGCGGGCGTAACTGCACGTCGGCACGACGGACCACCGCTCACTGCGCGCTGTCGCCAGCGCCTCACGAGTCAATGCGCCTGCAATGCCGCGACCTGCGAGCGGTTCAGGCACGTTGGTATGCAGAATGGTCATGACATCGCCATCGAGCGCGTAGTCTATCGCACTCGCGTGGCCTTCGATGATGCTGACGAATCGCCTGGCGACTCGATCGTGTGTGACAGCGGTTTCCATGGGCACTTCTCCGAATTGAAAAAGCCAGGATCAAGGGTGGGCTGGCTGGGGCGTTCGCCCGTGTAGGCATAGGCGCACCACGCGCCTCTGTCAGATCACATAAAGATCGACGTACTCATTAACCGTCATGGCTTCGAGCGTGTCTTGATCCAGCGAGGCATCAAGAATGCGTTGCTGTTGTCGGGGCGGGAAACGGCGGGCCAGATTCGTGCGGAATTTCGACTCCAGCAGCGGAATACCGTCAGCGCGGCGGCGCTTGTGTCCAATAGGGTATTCACACACAACCTCGTCAAGCACGCTGCCATCATTGAGTTCGACAGTCAGGGCGTTGGCGATGGCGCGTTTATCGGGGTCGTGATAATCACGGGTGAACGCAGGATCTTCCGCGCAAACGATCTTCGCGCGCAAGG
>JBAZPE010000049.1:0-9225 GCA_041648375.1 Burkholderiaceae bacterium
TTGAACCAACAGGTTTGACCATGACCCTACCGATGAAAGGCATACGCCCGGCATCTGAATCATCGATCGAGATTGAGTTTCTTTTTGAGGGTACGCGTAGAGTCGAGCGCCTTCGCATGAAACCCACTCCCGCCAACCTTCAGCGAGCAGCCCGGCAAAGGGCCGACATCATGGCGAGCATCGAGCGCGGCGACTTCGATTACGAAGCGACCTTCGGGCCCCGCCGCATGCCGCCTTCGAACACATGATCAACGTGTCAGGCATGCCTCACTAACCCCTCCAGGGGCGTATCACTGTTCAAGCAGTGCCGCGATTTCTTCTTCATCGAATCCCGCCAGACGGCGGGCCGGAAGATTGAAGGGGCCCTTCAGCTTAGGTGCCTCGTACTGCGCTGCCAGCTCACGGAAAGCGGGAACAGGCAGGCGATTGTGCTTGGCGCACAACCACTTGAACCATCGATTGCCCACGCTGACGTGACCGATCTCGTCGCGCAGGATGACGTCCAGAATGCCTGCAGCAGTCAGGTCACCCGCCTGAGCCAGCTTGTCACGAATCGCAGGCGAGACGTCCAGACCACGCGCCTCCAGCGTGCGGGGCACGAGGGCCAGACGGGCCAACAAATCCCCTTGCGTTCTTTCCGCCATCTGCCACAGACCGTCGTGTGCGGGCAGATCACCGTAGGTCGTATCCAGGCTCGCCAGATGACGATTGAGCATGTCGAAATGGTGGGCTTCTTCACGCGCAACCTGCATCCAGTCGGTGTAGAAAGCTTCAGGCATGTCAGGAAAGCGCCAGATGATATCCAGCGCGAGGTTGATGGCGTTGAATTCGATATGCGCCAGTGCATGCAAGAGCGCAGCGCGCCCAGCAGGGGTTGCCAGTTTGCGTCTGGGCACGTTACCTGGCGGGATGAGCTGCGGGCGGTGTGGACGACCAGGCAGCGCGTCATCACAGTTCAACACGCTGCTAACATCCACAGCAATGCCGGAAGGTATGGCGGCTATCGCCACAAGTTTGTTATCGGCAGATTGCTGCTTCAGGGCGTAAAGCGCGAAGTCGCGCAAAGACAAGGATGGCTGTTCCATGGAGAATTCTAGGATTGACGCAGCAGCCATTATCGGTGAGCCGCGCCAACTTGTGCTGCACCACACACTTAATGATTTGCCAGCCGACCAGTGGGACGCTTTTGCGGGTGACAACCCGTTCATGAAGCACGCGTTTCTGCAGGCCATGCATCAAAGTGGTTGCGCCAGCTCCAGCACCGGCTGGACGCCTTTGTGCCTGGCGCTGCAGCGCGACGATGTACTGGCCGGCGCCCTGCTGCTCTATGTCAAACGACATTCACGAGGCGAGTACGTCTTCGATCATTCGTGGGCCGATGCCTATATGCGCCACGGCATGCTGTATTACCCAAAGCTGCTGGCAGCTGTGCCATTCACGCCTGTTGCCGGCCCACGTTTGCTGGCCAACACAGATCAAGACAAACTGACCCTGGCGCAAGGCGCAATCGCGCTGGCCAAACAGAATGGGTTGTCTTCCGTGCATGTTCTGTTCACCCAGGCGCAGGACCTGGCCATTCTGAAACAGGCTGGCTATATGGTGCGCGAAGGTGTGCAGTTCCACTGGCACAACCGTGATTACACCGACCTCTCGGCGTTTCTGTCCACGATGAACAAGGACAAGCGCAAGAAAATCATGCAGGACCGCAAACGGGTGTTCAACGAAGGCGTCACCTTCGAATGGTTGCGAGGTGAAGACATCACCGCTGATGACCTCGATTTTTTCTATGCGTGCTATGTCACGACCTACCACGAGCATGGCAATGCGCCCTACCTGACTCGTGATGCGTTCGAACGCATTCATCACGCACTGCCCGACGGCGTGCTGCTGATCATCGCCCGCCAACAGGACGAGCGCATCGCCTGCGCGCTGGACGTGGTGTATCAAGGCACGGTGTACGGGCGCTACTGGGGCGCCTTGCGATTCATCTCCGGTTTGCACTTCGAGACCTGCTACATGCAGTCGATCGAATTCTGCATCGCACATGGCCTGCAGGTGTTCGAGGGTGGCGCGCAAGGCGAACACAAGATTGCACGGGGGCTACTGCCAGTGCCCACTCACTCGGCGCACTGGATAGGCGACCCCCGATTCGCAGACGCGATTGCCGATTTTCTGGATCAGGAAACGCGCGCCGTGAACGCATATCGCGACGTGCTGGACGACCACACGCCGTTCAAGCAGACGAATGCGCCACTAGAGCCCCGCGTCTCTTTGGACTGAATACGGTTGCGGGGACTTTCACTGGGCGCGTGCACGCCCCAGGCACCATCTTTGCTACTGACGATGCAAACTGTCGATCATCAGTGCCTCGGGCCAGATTTTCGACAGCGTTGAAGCTTTTCAAAATTGGTCCAAGTACTTGCGCAGATTCAAGCATCTGCAAGGGAGCCCTTCATGTTGCATTACGCCGTCGTATTTTTCGTCATTGCCATCATCGCAGCCGTTTTGGGATTTGGCGGAATCGCTGCAGGTGCAGCGGGCATCGCGAAGGTGTTGTTCTACATTTTCCTGGTACTGGCTGTCCTGTCCATTCTCAGCGGCATGTTCCGCAAGAAGTAGTTTCAACCCATTTGGCCTGTCCCGACTAAGGGGTGGCGCCGAAGTTCCTGCATTGAAATAGGAGTATCACTATGACATTTACCAAAATTCTTTCCGCTTCGGTTCTTGGTCTTTCCTTGAGCGTGGGCGCAGCTGGCGCCGCTATCGCCGCAACCGATGCCCAACCGAAACAATCGGTCGGTGAATACACGTCTGACGCCGTCATCACCACCAAGGTGAAGGCTGCCATCGTTGCCGAAAAAGATCTGAGCGCATTGGATGTCGCAGCTGAGACCAACAACGGTGTTGTGACGTTGACCGGTACTGTTGCCACCGCTGCCCAGGCTGATGCCGCCGCACGTGTCACGCGCGGTGTCGAAGGCGTCAAGCAAGTGGAGAACAAGGTCAAAGTCGATCCGGCCAAGGCCAAGTAATTCATCGACTGATCTGATTCACGCTCGCGCGACTGTGGTTGCGTGAAGTGATGAGCGCGGTGTTGCACGATCAGATGCAGCGTCGATGATTAAAAAAATAACGCTCCCTGTTGGAGCGTTATTTTTTGTCCACGAGATCGATTCTGCGGTTACGTCGATGAGCACCCTTACTTAGGCTGTCATATCGAGCGCGCTGTGACGTTGACGAGGACCGTGGTTTCGACCCGGGCTGTGACTTCCACTTAAACCAGCACGTGCACGCTGGCCAATCACTTCTTCGTGTTGCCAGGCGGGACAGGTGGCGTGAAAGGGAACGTTGAAAACATCGAACGCGTTTGATCCTGCATCTGGTCTTGCATCTGAACGAACAGATTTTTGCTTTGATCGATATAGCTGTTCATCATGTTCTGCATCATGGGTGCCTGAACATTCATGAACTGCGTCCACGCTTCGGGACCGAATTGATTACCGCCCCCATACAAGCCCTTGGACTGCTCGGTCATGCGGTCCTGGATCTCGATGAAAGCCTGAATGTTCTTTTCCAGGTACGAGCCCATGATCCCCTGCATGGCATGGCCATAGAATCGAATGATCTGCGAGAGCATCGGCGCCGAAAACATGGGCGAACCTTCGCTTTCTTCTTCCAGAATGATCTGCAGCAGAATGCTGCGCGTGAGATCGGAGCCCGTTTTCGCGTCCACCACCTTGAAGGCCTCTGACGCCAGAACCAGTTGTTTGACATCAGCAAGCGTGATGTAGGTGCTGGTCTGCGTGTCGTACAGCCTGCGATTGGGATATTTTTTGATGAGACGCTCGGAAGCGTCTTGTCGGGCTTGCGTCATGACTGTCCTCAGGATCGCGATCGATCGGATGCCAAAATTTTAGAATTGTGGTGAGTGCCTTCTCCTCGCGCAGCCCACCACCCGTAAGTACGTGACAGTGTGTCACGTTGATCAGCCCATGTGCAAGCCGCCATTGACTGAAAAGTCGGCACCGGTTGAGAAACCCGATTCATCAGAGGCCAGCCATGAGATCATGGATGCGATTTCTTCGGGCATGCCAAGCCTGCGTACAGGAATCGTGGCCACGATTTTCTCGAGCATGTCAGGCCGGATGGCGCGAACCATATCCGTGCCGATGTAGCCTGGCGAAATCGTATTGACCGTCACGCCTTTGCTTGCCACTTCCTGAGCAAGTGCCATCGTGAAACCATGAATACCTGCTTTGGCAGTCGAATAGTTGGTCTGACCGAACTGGCCTTTCTGACCGTTGACCGAACTGATGTTGATGATGCGGCCCCACTGTCGCTCAACCATGTTGTCCAACACTTGCTTGGTCACGTTGAACAAGCTGTTCAGATTGGTATCGATGACCGCACGCCAGTCATCGAGCGTCATCTTGCGAAACAGTCCATCGCGCGTGATACCGGCATTGTTCACCAGCACGTCGACAGGGCCCAATTGCTCGACAACGCGTTCAAACGCCTTGACGGTGGAGTCCCAGTCGGCAACGTTGCCCACTGACGCATGAAAGGTAAAGCCTTGCGCGGCCTGCTCGTCAATCCATTGCTGATAATTGCGGCTCGGTCCGCAACCCGCGACCACCTGGAAGCCATCACGCGCCAATCGCTGGCAGATTGCTGTTCCAATGCCGCCCATCCCACCCGTCACATATGCCACTTTGCTTGTCATTGCCGTCTCCTGTTTTACGGGCGCTTAATCTTTGCTGAAACCTTACCAGAATGAGCCCTCTTGCATGCGGGTGCTTCACACTCTTACTTTTACATAGCTGCCTGGTGCAGGCTCGATGACCGGGTAACCCTCAGCACCGAGCGCATTCGACGCATCGATGCGCGGGCCGGCATGATTGCCCAGCCAGGCATGCCAATCCGGCCACCAACTTCCTTCGTTTTCTTGTGCGCCCTCGAGCCACTGGCTGGCGTCTTGCGGAAAGACATCCGCAGCGCGGGATGGTGTCGTCCAGAAACTTCGACGCTTTTTGGCGGGTGGATTGACTACGCCCGCGATGTGACCGGATGCACCCAGCACAAAGCGCTCGACACCCGGCAATAGCTGAGTCGACGCATAGGCCGACTGCCACGGCACGATGTGGTCCTCTCGGGATCCGAACACATAGACCGGCACATCGATGCTGGATAGGTCCAGCGGCAGCCCCGCAGCGCGAACACCACCGGGCTGACACAACCTGTTTTCGAGATAAGTATTGCGGAAGTACCACGCGAAAAAAGGACCAGGCAAATTGGTGGAGTCTGCGTTCCAGTGCAGCAAGTCGAAGGGCGCCGGTGTCTCGCCTTTCAGATAATTCGACACGACGTAATTCCACACCAGTTCGTTGGGCCGCAGAAACGCGAATGTCGTGGCAAGCTCCTTGCCCCACATCAACCCGCCCGATCCGATGAGTTGCTCACGCAACAGGGCATGTGTCTCGTCGACAAATACCGACAGCACACCCGTGTCGCGAAAGTCGAGCAAGGTGGTGAGCAGTGTGAGGGAGGCAACCGGCGTCTGGCCACGCGCACGTGCCAGAGCAAGTGCAGAAGCGAGCAGTGTGCCGCCCACACAAAAGCCCAGTGCATTGACCTGCTCTCGCCCGCTGATGGCACGCGCTGCGTCCAGCGCGACCAGGACGGCCTGGTCGAGGTAATCCGTCCAGGTGGCGCGATCGACACCGTCATCTTCACCCGCCAACGGATTGCGCCAGGAAATGAGGAAGACTGTGAAGCCTGCAGCCACCGCATGCGCCACGAAAGAGTTCGCAGGCTGCAGATCCAGGACGTAGAACTTGTTGATGTTCGGCGGAACAATCACCAATGGAATGGCATGGACCGAGGGCGTTGACGGAGCGTACTGAATGAGTTGGAAGAGCGGGTTCTGGAAGACGACCGCGCCAGGTGTCACGGCGACATTGCGCCCTACTTCGAAATGCGTTTCATCGGTCTGCGAGATTCGCCCCTTGCCGACGTCTTGAAGCAGGTTGGCGATACCGTGGTTCAGGGCTTCGCCTGCCGAGGTCAGAATCGAGGCCTGAGCTTCCGGATTGAGCGCCAGGAAATTAGCCGGCGACAGCGCATCCACCCACTGCATGATGGCGAAACGCAACCGTGCGCGTGAGCCCTGATCGGCCTGCACGCTATCGACCATGCGCTGCATGGTTCTGGCCGAGAGCAGATAGGCCTGAGCCATCATCAGATGCTGCGGACTGTCGCGCCAGGCTTGACCTGCGAACCGTCTATCCTTGGGCGGCTCAAGGCGATTCGCGGCCACATCGTCCATGAGACGGGTCCAATCGGCAGCAAATTGCTGCTGAATCTCAGCGAGCACTTCCGGCGCGAGGTCGAAAAGGCCGCTTGGGGAGGTTGAATGGGAGGACGGCAACTTCGACACCTTGTCATCGGAACAGCTTGAAGCGATGGTGCATGGCTGACACCGTGCTGTCAATTCGGGTCTTCTTCCAGCCAGGCCAGCAAGACCATGCGTCCGCAGACGCCATCACGACGATAGGAGAAGAACATGCCGGGTTCGCTGGCCGTGCAACGATCGGCATGTGAGACATCAGTCACGCCCGCAAGTTGCAACCGACGCGCGGCCAGTGCGGGCAAATCGGCAAGCCATTTATCACGCATCCCTGCGCGCGCGACGAAACAGGCGCTCGATTGGGCATCGACCTTCAGAAAGGCTTGCACGACATCGGCACCAACCTCAAACGCACCTGGGCCGATTGCCGGGCCGATCCAGGCGCGCCAGTGTTGCTGATCAGGGCGTGCCCGCCTCAGTTGCGCCAGCGTGGCTTCGATGACCCCATCAGCCAGACCGCGCCAACCCGCATGCACGGCGGCAACGATGGTGCCCTGTGCGTTGCTGATTGCGATGGGCAGGCAGTCCGCAACCATGATGGCCAGGACACGATCGCGTCGGGTCGTGAATGCCGCATCGGCCTGCGGGGGAACATCGCCCATGCTCTCGAACAGGTCGGCATCGAGCACCCGGGTGCCATGCACCTGGTCCAGCCACAGTGGGCTGGCAGGCAGCCCTGCCGATATCCGCTTGCGGTTTTCAGCCACCGAACGGGCATCATCGCCCACATGTGTGCCCAGATTAAGACTGTCGAAGGGCGCCCCGCTTACCCCGCCGTGACGCGTGGTGAAGCGTATGCCCACACCCGGCCAGCTCGGCCCTTCGAGCCATGTCAGGGCTGCCACTGCGTGGCTCCGATGACAGCAACCATATCCTCGGGCAACGGCGCCTGCGCGCAGATCTCGCCCCCACCACCCGGATCATCGAACCGGAGTTGACGCGCATGCAGCATTTGGCGCTGCGCCTGATCGGCAAGTTTGCCGCCATAGAGCGTATCGGCCAGCAGCGGATGCCCCAGACTTGCCAGGTGGACCCGAATCTGATGGGTGCGCCCGGTTTCCAGCCGACAGGCGAGCTGGGCAATGCCGTGACCTGCATAGTCCCCTGCGCGCTCGCACACGTAATGGGTCACGGCAGGCTTGGGTGCAATCGGGCGATCGACGCTCATGCGCACGGGCACCTTCGGATCACGACCGATCGGTTGATCGATTTTGCCCGACGGCAGCGTGCGACCGTGCACCAGGGCCACGTATTCACGTCCCATGGTTCGCGCCTGCAACTGCCGAACGAGGTGGGTTTGCGCCGTCTCCGAGCGCGCCACGACCAACAGGCCGGAGGTATCCTTGTCCAGCCGGTGGACGATACCGGCACGGGCGACATGAGCCAGTTCGGGAAAACGGTAAAGCAGACCGTTGAGCAGGGTGCCCTGCCAGTTGCCAGCGCCCGGATGGGTGACCAGGCCTGCCGGCTTATTGACAACGATCCAGTCAGGACTTTCCTGCACCACGTCGAATGCAACGGGTTGCGCCGTGTAGGCGCCCTCTTCGGGAGAAACCTGCGGCCAGACGCACAGAGAATCACCGCCGTTTACAAGTTGCCGGATTTTGGCCTGGCGGCCATTGACATGGACGAAACCGTCTTCAATCCATCCCTGCAGGCGGCTGCGACTATGCTGCGCCAGCAGGCCGGCGAGCACTTTATCCAGGCGCTCTGCCCAGATATTGTCGGGCACGGTAAGCGCGAGGGGCTCCTCTTCCGGGAGGGCGTCTGCAGGGCCAGTCGTATCGAACATGGAGACAATCATATAATCAGCGAACGCCATGCTACCACCAAGGATACAGCCGTCGTGAATTCAGCTTCTTTCAGTCTTTCGCCCCTGCCCCGGGGTGTGCACGCCGAGCCCGCAGCCGCGCGCGTTTCGGGTGCCCGCCGGGCCCTCACATACGTTCTTTTCCTGGCCGCTTTCATTCTGGTGCTCAGTGGGTGTGCGGGCAAACCCAAGATCGATCCCACCGCAGGATGGAGCGCCGAGCAGCTCTACAGCGACGCACGTGCGGAAATCACAGCCGCGAACTGGACCAATGCGCGTGAGCGACTGACTGCCGTCGAAAGTCGCTACCCCTTCAGCGTACACGCCCAGCAGGCTCTCATGGAGCTGGCGTACGTGAACTGGAAGGATGGAGAGAACGAGCAGGCGCTGTCGGCGATCGAGCGTTTTCAGCAGCAGTTCCCAAATCATCCGGGCACCGACTACATGCTGTATCTGAAAGGGCTGATCAATTTCACCCCGGCCAGTGCATTCATGGCCAACCTGACGGGGCAGGATCCCGCAGAGCGCGACCCCAAGGGGCTGCGAGCGTCCTACGATGCGTTCACCGAACTGCTCACACGCTACCCTGACAGCAAGTACGCGCCTGACGCGCAGGCGCGCATGAACTGGCTGGTCAACACCATCGCCATGAATGAGGTCTATGTCGCACGCTACTACTATGAGCGCGGTGCCTATGTTGCGGCCGCCAATCGGGCGCAGACCGTCATCACTGACTTCGAGGGCGTTGCGGCCAACGAGCAGGCGCTCTACATCATGATGCTGTCCTACGACAAGTTGAAGATGACCACGCTGCGCGACGATGCCGAGCGTGTGCTGGACAAGAACTTCCCCAACAGCACGCTGAAAACCCAAGGTTTCGCCACGCGCGAAAAGCCCTGGTGGAATCCGGGCGGCTGGTTCTGAGGGGGGAAGGGCCGCCAGTGATGGCAGGTGCGTGAGATCACGCGCTTCGCCATCCACCTGGCAGGTAGATCATGCGCGCGCCGGG
>JBAZPE010000050.1:0-9178 GCA_041648375.1 Burkholderiaceae bacterium
CGAAAGGCACGCCACCGGCCATCGTGGACAACATGAACAAGACGATCAATGCTGCACAGAACAACAAGGAATTGCGCACGACGCTGGACGCAGCAGCACTGATCCCAGTGGTATCGACCCCCCAGGAAACCGCCGCTTTTGTGCAGGCTGAATATGAAAAGTGGGGGCGCGTGATACGGGCGGCGCAGATACCGAAGAGCTGAACGCGGATAACGGTGACGATGCCGATGCCTGGTGCTGATGCCTGGTGCGGGTGCCTGGTGCTGATGCCTGGTGCGGGTGCCTGGTGCTGATGCCTGGTGCTAATGCCTGATGCGGGTGCGGGTCGATACCGATGCAGCCAGCCTTGGCTGCCGGGATGCAGAAGAAGGACGCCTGACTAGGCGTCCTTCTTTTTCACCAGCAACCCATCGAGGATCAGGCTGTAGAACTCGTTGAACGCATCGCCGATGGTCAGTCCCGTATCCTGCAGGAACTGCTGATTGCGCAGGCGATGTGCAGCACCCAGTATGGCTTCCGATACCAGGCGCGGGTTGTGAGCCGCCAGCACGCCCTGGCGCGCGCCCTCCTCGATCATGGTCTCCAGCCCGTGCACGCGGGCGTACTGGTACTCGTCAAAGACACGACGTCCTGCCTCGGTGGCGTCCAGATCAATCAGCGCAGCACGCGAAAGACCACTTGAATTCAGGGTGGCGCGCAGATAGGCAGCAATGGCCAGCGCCGCATCAGGTGCGCCCTCGGCCGCCTTGAATCCACGTGCCAGGTTCTGGTCCAGCACACGACGGCACACCACCAGAAAGATCTCTTCCTTGGTGGCCGCAATGCCATAGAGGCGACGACGCGAACACTGCAGACGTTCGGCCAGTGCGCCGATGGTAAGACGGGACACGCCTTCCTTGATCAGCAGGGCCGTCAGCTCGGCAAGGAATGCCTCGTCGGTTCGCTTGCCGGACATCAGCGGGCCACGACGTTCACGCGAGAGACTTGCCCAGCTTGCGCATGAAGCGCTCGCAGGCCTCGAGTTGGTCGATCGCCACGAACTCGTCGGGCTTGTGCGCCTGCTCGATATGGCCGGGGCCGCACACGACGGTAGGAATGCCCACTTCCTGGAACAGCCCTGCCTCGGTGCCATAGGCGACCTTGCGTGTGTCACTATCCTGCGTGAGCGCGCGCACCAGTTCGGTCACCGCGTCCTGCTCGGAGGCTTCGAGCGCGGGCGCGAAAGCGCCCGTCTGAATTTCGACCTCGGCCTGCTCGAACTCACGGCGCATGCGAGGCACGAGTTCATCGTGCACATACTGCTCGACCCGGGCCTGAATGCTGGCAGGTGACATACCGGGCAGATTGCGGAATTCGTAGGTGAACTCGCACAAATCGGGAATCGTGTTGACTGCGATGCCACCTTTCACGAGATTGGTGGTCATCGTTGTGAATGGCACATCGTACAAATCGTCGTAGGGCCCGTTCGCCTTGAAGTGATCGGCAATCTCGCGAATGCGGCAGATCAGTTGGGCGGCATACTCGATCGCGTTGCAACCCCGTGGTGTCAGCGAAGAATGCGCGGCACGACCGTGCACCTTGCATGTAAACAGGTTGATGCCCTTGTGCGCCACCACGACCTGCATGCCCGTTGGCTCGCCCACCACACACCCATCGGCGGACAGTCCACGGGCTTTCAATTCGGCCAGCATCACGGGTGCACCCACGCAGCCGACTTCTTCATCGTACGAATACGCCAGATGGATCGGCCTGGTGCGCGGCATGGCAAGAAACTCGGGCACCAGCGCCAGCGAGGCCGCGATATAGCCCTTCATATCGGCGGCACCGCGACCGAACAGCTTGCCGTCGCGCTCGGTCAGGGTGAAGGGGTCACTGGCCCAGGTCTGCCCGTCGACCGGCACCACATCGGTATGACCGGAAAGAATGATGCCGCCTTGCGTCTGACCATCATGGGCCGGCAGGGTGGCGAACAGGTTCGCCTTGCTGCGCTCGGCGTTGTGCGAGAGGTGGGCCTGCACACCCTGAGCCATCAACGCATCGCGTACGGTTTCGATGAGATCGAGGTTGGAATTGCGGCTGGTGGTATCAAACGACACCAGCTTTTCTAGCCATGCACGAGTATTCATGATCAACGAAAAACAACTGAAAGAGGTACAGTTTACGCCCGCGACGTCGAGTGGCCCCCAGGGCACGACTCGCGCGGTTTTCATTTCGAGGATTTTCCAGTGCATACACAGCGTGTCCCCAAAAAAAGCATCGTTGCCGCCGTCATCGGTAACGCCCTGGAGTGGTATGACTTTCTGGTCTTCGCGTTCATGACGCCGATCGTCGCCAAACTCTTTTTCCCCAGCAATCCTGACAACCCTTCAGACAATATCAACCAGATCCTGTTGACGACGGCGATCTTCGGCGTGGGCTTTTTCATGCGGCCCGTGGGCGGCATCCTGCTGGGGTTGTATGGCGATCGCAAGGGGCGCAAGGCAGCCATGGTGATGGTCACCAGCATCATGGCGGTGGCGATCGGGCTGATCACCGTGGCGCCCACCTATGCAGCGGTGGGCCTGCTCGCACCGCTATTCATTCTGGTGGCACGGCTGCTGCAGGGCTTTGCCGCCGGTGGCGAATTCGGAACCTCCACGGCCCTGCTGATCGAGCTGGCGCCGCCGGGCAAAAGAGGCTTCTATGGATCGTGGCAAATGACCGGCCAGATGATGGCGTTGCTGATCGGGGCGGCCATCGGGACCCTGATCACCGACATCTTCACCCAGGAACAGTTGATGGCCTGGGCGTGGCGCCTGCCCTTCGCCTTCGGCCTGCTGATCATTCCGGTCGCGATCTATATCCGACGCAACGTCGAAGAGCCCGAGGCATTCAAGCGCCTGCAGGCCGCCAAGGCCGCTGGCACCGTAAAGAACGTTGGCGTGCTGGAAATGCTGCGTACGCATCGGCGTGAAACGCTGGTGGGCATGGGCCTGGTGGTGACTGCCACCGTGTCGATCTACATCACCTTCACGTATCTGGTCACCTTCTCGACCGTTACCCTGAAGCTGCCCCTGCACGACACCTTCCTGGTGCAGATGGCGGGCGCTGCCCTGATGGTCGTGCTCATGCCATTCATGGGTGCATGGTCCGACCGCGTCGGTCGCCGTCCGCTGATGATCGGCTCGCTCATCGGCTACCTGGTGGTGCTCTATCCGCTGTATTCGTGGCTGACGGTAGAGCCGTCGATCTCCAAACTGATGACGGTTCAGGTTGTCATCTGCCTGTTCGTCTCGGCGTTCTTCGGTGTGTTCAGCACCGTGATGGCAGAAATGTTCCCCGCCAACGTGCGTTCGGTCGGCATGTCCATGGCCTACAACATCGCCGTCATGGTGTTTGGCGGTTTCGCCCAGTTCATCGTCACCTGGTTGATCAGCGTGACCGGCTCACCGATGTCGCCGGCCTACTACGTGATGTTCGGCGTGGCGCTCGGGTTGATCGCTGCGTTCTTCATTCGCGACAGAACCCACGACGTCTCGATCGATTGATGCACTGACGCACCAACGGCGTGGCCGCCTCCCGCGCTGACCGCGTCCAATGGAAAAACGCCTCGAATAGCCGTATTCGAGGCGTTTTTCATGAAAGGTGCTGCAGACCCCTCAGCCCGCGTAGGACGCGTCAGGCATCAGGCGTCATCGCTGGCCGCTGCGCGACAGCCTGGGCTACCAGCGCCAGCATCAGCTCTGGCTGAGATCGAGCTGCCTGTAGATGCCCATGATCGCATCTGACTGATTCAGCGTATAGAAATGCAGACCGGGCACGCCCTCGTCGAGCAGGTCCTGGCACATTTGACCGACCACATCGGTGCCGAAGGCACGGATCGAGGCGCGGTCATCACCGAACTCTGCCAGACGCAGACGAATCCAGCGCGGCACTTCGGCGCCGCACATCTCGGAAAAACGCAGCAACTGGGAATGGTTGGTGATGGGCATGATGCCCGGCACCACGGGAATGGTCACGCCCTTGGCCTGGGCGCGGTCAACAAAGTCGAAATAAGCGTCGACATTGAAGAAATACTGGGTGATGGCAGCATCGGCACCGGCCTGAACCTTTTCCACGAAATGCGCCAGATCCTGGGAAGGGCTGGCCGCCTGAGGATGCATCTCGGGGTAGGCAGCGACTTCGATATGGAACCAGTCGCCCGTTTCTTCACGAATGAAACGCACCAGATCGGTGGCGTGCCGAAGCTCGCCAGAGCCTCCACCCATGCCGGATGGCAAGTCGCCGCGCAGTGCCACCACGCGACGAATGCCTTCGGCCTTATAGGCCGCCAGGATCTCACGCAACTGTTCGCGCGAGGAACCGACACAGGAAAGATGGGGTGCGGCGTCGCAGCCCATGTTGGTCAACGTGCGGACCGTGCCTGCCGTGCCCTCGCGGGTCGAGCCACCGGCACCGAAGGTGACGCTCACATACTTGGGCTGAATCGCCAGCATGTGTGTGGCCGCCTGGACAAGCCGCTCTTGAGCGGCAGTGTCACGGGGCGGAAAGAACTCCAGGCTAAACGCAGGTTTTTGTTTTGTATTCACGACGTGGATTCAGCCTGGCAAGAGGCTGTCAGGTAATGATGCGGGAAAGCAGACCGGAGATCACGCTATAGAGCAGCGCGCCGATGACGGCCCACCAGAAACCGTTGACCTGAAACCCCTTGAGCACCGATCCGGCGAACCAGAACAGCAGGGCATTGAGCACGATGAGGAACAGACCGAGGGTCACGATCGTGATGGGCAGCGTAAGCAGCACCAGCACAGGCTTGACCAGCATGTTCAACAGACCCAGCACCAGAGCGGCAATCAACGCCGACCCGAAGCTGGCCACGGCGATGCCAGGCAGCAGATACGCCACCAGCAGCAAAGCCACTGCGTTCAAAATCCAGACGAGGAGCATGGTCATGTCGGTCTTCCTGAAGTCAAAATAAGGGACGGTCGCCCACTGCGAGCGACCCGTCCCCTATTGTGCGACAAGATTAGTAACGGTAGTGGTCCGCTTTGTAAGGACCTTCTACAGCCACGCTGATGTAGGCCGCCTGCTCGGCAGTGAGTTCGGTCAACTTCACACCCAGCTTCTGCAGATGCAGGCGAGCGACCTTCTCGTCCAGGTGCTTGGGCAGCACATAGACCTGACCCTTGGTGTAGGCATCGTTGCGCGTAAACAACTCGATCTGCGCAATGGTCTGGTTGGTGAAGGACGAAGACATCACGAACGAAGGATGGCCCGTCGCGCAGCCCAGGTTGACCAGTCGGCCGCGCGCCAGCAGGATGATGCGCTTGCCGTCAGGGAAGATGACGTGATCGACCTGGGGCTTGATTTCTTCCCAGGTGCAGTCAGCCAGACCCGCCACATCGATTTCGTTGTCGAAGTGGCCGATGTTGCACACGATCGCCTGGTCTTTCATGCGCGACATATGGTCGCGGGTGATGACGTTGTAGTTGCCGGTGGCCGTCACGAAGATGTCGGCGTGGGCGGCAGCCTCGTCCATGGTCACGACCTTGAAGCCTTCCATCGCGGCCTGCAGGGCGCAGATGGGATCGACTTCCGTCACCCACACCTGGGCACGCAAGGCGACCAGCGCCTGGGCGCAGCCTTTGCCCACATCGCCATAGCCTGCGACCAGTGCGACCTTGCCTGCGATCATCACGTCAGTGGCGCGCTTGATACCGTCGACCAGCGACTCACGGCAGCCATACAGGTTGTCGAACTTGGATTTGGTGACCGAATCGTTGACGTTGATTGCCGCGAAGGCGAGCTCGCCCTTCTGCGACATCTGATAGAGACGATGCACACCAGTGGTGGTTTCTTCGGTCACGCCCTGGATCTGCGCCAGGCGGGTGGAATACCACTTCGGATCGCGAGCGAGCTGCTTTTTGATGGCGGCAAAGAGGATGGTTTCCTCTTCGCTGGCAGGCTTGTCCAGCACCGAGATATCGGACTCGGCTTTGGTGCCCAGGTGGAGCATGAGCGTGGCGTCGCCGCCATCGTCCAGAATCATGTTGGCCTGCTCGCCGGGCCACTCGAAAATCTTGTGGGTGTATTCCCAGTACTGTTCCAGCGTCTCGCCCTTGATGGCAAAGACCGGCGTGCCATTGGCGGCGATGGCGGCAGCCGCATGGTCCTGGGTGGAGTAGATATTGCATGAGGCCCAACGCACTTCGGCGCCCAGCGCTTCCAGTGTCTGGATCAGCACGGCCGTCTGGATGGTCATGTGCAGGCTGCCGGCGATGCGGGCACCCTTGAGCGGCTGGCTGGCGGCGAATTCTTCGCGCGTGGCCATCAGGCCAGGCATCTCGGTTTCGGCAACGGCGATTTCCTGACGGCCCCATTGGGCGAGCGACAGGTCGGCGACGATATGGTCGGAAATGCTTTTATCGGTAACGGTATTCATGTGGATAGCTCCTGGTTTCTGACGGCGCATGAAGACGACGACCAGGGTTCGTACCCACCTGTTGATGGCGCGAACACCCCGGAATGTCGTCTGAACGACTGGGTGAGCGCCGTTGTTTCCCGGTTTCAGCGCGAAGCTGGCGGTGGGAAACGTAGACCTGAGCCTGGCGGTTGACCGTGTGTGCAACACATCGGTACCGTCGCAACGCTCCTCAGGTATGACCAGTATTGTAATAGGTTGGCGTCGGTTGCGAAAGCGGCTGCGTGGCAGTGCACGGGACGACCGCTTCGAGCAGGTCCAGCGCGATATCCTCCCATGAATACGCCTGCGCCTGGGCGCGCACGGCACGGCGGTCCAGCGCGAGCGCCGACATTGCTGCAGCACGCAGGTCATCATCGATGCACCCGCTTACCCCTTGCCGAATCACGGCGCGGGGGGCATCGCAATCGAAGGCAGCTACCGGTGTGCCGCAGGCCATGGCTTCCAGCATCACCAGCCCGAACGTGTCGGCGCGACTGGGGAAGACCAGCACGTCGGCCGCGTTGTAATAGGCGGCAAGCAACGTATCTGCGTGATTGCCCAGAAAGAGTGCATCGGGAAACGTGCGGCGCAACCGATGCGCTTCGGGACCCGCGCCAACCACGACTTTCGATCCGGGCAGATCCAGCGACAGAAAGGCGTCCAGATTCTTTTCTTTTGCGAGCCTGCCTGCGGCCATGAAGATGGGGCGCGGCAAATGGTCGAGTGCGGTGCGCGGGCCGGGCGCAAAGCGTGCGGCATCTACGCCACGTGCCCAGACCGACAATCGCCTCAGTCCTCGCGCAGCCGCCTGCTCGGCCAGCGCTTGATTGGGAATGAGCACACGCGCCGCAGGCGCGTGGAACCATTGGAGATAGCGCCATGTGAGGGATGCGGGAATGCCCATGCGCGCACGCAGGTATTCAGGAAACAGCGTATGGAACGAAGTCGTGTAGTGCCAACTGCGCTGCAACGCCAGCCGACGTGCCGCCAGCCCCAGCGGACCCTCTGTCGCAATGTGCAGCACGTCCGGAGCACGATCGCCCAGGCCCTGCAGAATCTGGCGACGCGGGCGCAGGCTGAGCCGAACCGAGGGTTCCGTGGGCGCGGGCATCGTCAACCCGCCTTCCGGATGGATCACCGTGAAGGTATGCCCCCAGCCCATCAGGATGCGACGCATGGTGCTCCACGTTCGCACCACACCGTTGACCTGCGGAAACCACGCATCGGTGACCAAGACAATATGCATGCACGCTCCAAGGCAGTGCCACGCCATCGCGTCAGCACTGACCCGGCGCGGCTGCCTCATTGTGGGTGGCGCACATGACAATAGCGTGGCGACGCATGATGTCGCCTGCATGACCTCGCGCGCGCTTACTCCACCCGAATGTCAGCGCGTTGGATGAGCCTGGCGTTCTGCGCGAGCTCTTCTTCTATTTTCTGGCGGAAGGCCGCAGGGGTCTGCGTCATCGGGGCGCCCTGCTGCATGAGCCGTTCGCGCACCTTGGGATCCTTGGTGGCGGCGGCGATGGCGGTGTTTAACCGCTGCACGATCGGCTCGGGTGTGCCGGCCGGCGCGAACACGCCCACCCAAAAAGAAATATCGAAGTCGGGATAACCCAGTTCTGCCAGCGCAGGAACGTCTGGCAGATCGTGCCACCGCTTCGCTGTGGACACGGCAAGTGCGCGCAGCTTGCCTGCCTTGATCAGCGGCACGCCAGACAGGGTGTCGAAACCGAAGTCGACCTCCCGCGCAAGCAGCCCTGCCTCCATGGGCGCCGCACCCCGGTAAGGCACGTGCAGCATGCGCACATCGGCCATGGTGGCCAATTGCGCCCCCGCCAGATGCATGAGGTTGCCGTTGCCCGCCGAACCGTAGCTCAAACTGCCAGGTTGCTTGCGTGCCAGATCGATCAGTGATTTCACATCCTCGACACCCTTGATGCGTGTGTTCTCGGGATTGACCGTGAGCACGAAGGGCACCGACACCACAGTGGTAACCGGTGCAAAGTCTTTCAGCGGATCGTATTGCAGATCCTTGTAGAGCAAGGGATTGACCGTGATCGAGCTGGAATTGCTGATGAGAATGGTATAGCCGTCGGGTGCAGCCTGCGCGACCATGCGCGCGGCCAGCATGCCGTTGGCACCCGTGCGATTTTCAACAACGACGGGTTGCTTCAGACTGGTGCTCAGGGCATCGCCCACCATGCGTGCCACCAGATCGATGGTGCTGCCGGCGCTGAAGCCCACCACGAATTTGATGGGCGCCTGCGGGTAGTTGTCCGCGGGTGCCGAGCTGGAAAGCCCCGGCAGTCCTGCTCCGGCCAGGGCCAGTGAGGCCGCAACCAGCCATTGCCTGCGTACTGCGTTCTGCTTTTGCATAGTTTGTCTCCACCGCTTTTTTATTGGCATTCGCGCCGATCGCCATTCAAGGAATGCCGATCGGCGCGACTGTGCGATATGTATATAGATGCGAAAAACCGGACTACCGTACTGAACTTGTGCCGCGCGTCCAAGCTGCTTCTGTTGTCAGGCAGCGCTCATTGAGCAACCGTGCCGGACGCCTTGACCGCTTCCCCCCAGCGCACGGTTTCGGCAGCCATGAAATCGGCGAATGCCTTCGGTGTGCTGTTGACCACCTCGCCGCCCAGCCCCTCAAGGCGCTGACGCATCTCGGGGGTGTCGACAATACGAGCGACATCGTCATGGATCTGCTGGACACGTGCGGGGTCAATGGAC
>JBAZPE010000051.1:0-8973 GCA_041648375.1 Burkholderiaceae bacterium
ACCCTGCCATGCATACGCCGCGACGATGTACGTCAAGCCGGAATCTGTCGTGTTGCCTCGAAGGCCCGTTGCCAAGGAGACTTTGCTCCGGCAACCTAATGGAACGACATTACCGCATCACGTCACACCAACCACAGCGGCCCGCATGGGCTACCCACCTGCTGCTGGCCCGCATAGGCCACGCATCTACTGCTACATCATCTACTGCTAGATCCAGGCAAGGCGCAATATCGCCATGCCCAGCAAACCCTATATTTTACCGCATATCAGGCTTGACAGCACGCGATAAAACGGTCTTGCGCTGCGACAGCGTCTGATAACGTTGCTTGGCCTGCTCATCGACCAAACCTGTCTGCGCCAGCGCAGCCATCTCGATCTGAATCGAATCGAACTCGATCCGCCTCAATGCGTCATCCCACTCGGCCTGAGGATTGGGAAGGTCCTCTTCTGCAATGACCGAGGCGCGGGTCGACTTCAGCAGGGCCTGCAAGTCCGAATCGGGCTCTGCCGCTTCGAGCAAGGCGCCAATATGGCGCGCACCACTGGTTTGCGCCAGCACGATCAGGTCCCTCACCAATCCCAGATGGGGGCCATGGTCCAGAACTTCAAGCTGCTGGTCACCCATGCCGTCAACCAGCTCGGGATGGGCCAGAATCAATCTGAGCAGGCGCCTGGCCAGTGTGGGCACGGGTCGTCGGGGTTCAATCACCCCCTGATCGCCCCGATTGCCATCGCGCCAGCCGGACTTGCCTGCCTTGCCTTTCCATTCACCCTTCGGGCGCCACTCGCCTTTGCCTTTGCCCTTGAAACCGCGTTGCCCCGCAGCGGCAGGTGCGCCACCGCCCTGCCATCCCGCAGGGGCACCGCCATCCCAGCCCGCGGCTGTGCCGCCTGGATCATCCAGGTAGGGCTCGAACCCACCTGCGAAATCGACCGGTTCGTAACCATCGTCGGCGAAGTGATCGAACGGCGGTGCGTCGTACCCTGCGCGCTGGGCATCAGTCTCGCTCGGCGTACCCGATGCATGGGCAGTTCCCGAAGCGCTGGCGGCTCCGGTGGCCGGCGCGTGACTGACGCCCGCGCGACCTGCGGGTCGCGCGCCCTCGTTGCCTGGCAAATGCCCCAATGCCGCAGCTCGACTGGCCTCTTTGGCCTGCGCCGCCTGAAAAATGCGGGCCATTTCTTCTGGCGTGAGCAGAACGAGCTTGGCCAGTTCGCGTTCGATCTGGATGCGAAGCGCGCACTCCGGAATCGTGGCCAGCAACGGCCGGGCTTCGTGCAGACAACTTGCGCGCCCCTCGGCCTCGTTCAGGTTGTGGCGCGATGCCAGCTCGTCCAATAGAAATCGGGACAAGGCATCGGCTTCATTCACACACGCACGGAAAGCCTGCTCACCGAACGCCCGGATGTACGAATCCGGGTCATGCTCGCTGGGTAAAAACAGGAACCGCATCGTAATGTCGTCGCGCAACGCAGGCAGACAGGCCTGCAAGGCACGCCAGGCTGCCTTGCGCCCGGCGTTATCGCCATCAAAACTGAAGACGACCTTGTCACTGGCACGCAACAGCTTTTTAATGTGCTCAGGTGTGGTGGAGGTGCCCAATGTGGCTACCGCATTGCCCAGCCCAAGTTGCGCCAGACCCACCACATCCATGTACCCTTCCACCACGATGACAAAGCCTTCCTTGCGGATGGCCTGGCGCCCTTCCCACAGGCCATACAGCTCCTGGCCCTTTGAAAACACGGGGGTTTCGGGCGAGTTCAGGTACTTCGGTTCACCCTTGCCGATGATTCGTCCGCCAAAACCGATCAACACCCCTCGGGCATTGCGGATGGGAAACATTACGCGCTCGCGAAAGCGGTCATAGCGCCTGCCGTCTTCGGATTCGATCACCAGCCCGGCCTCAACCAGCACCGGATCCTCGTAATTGTCGAACACGGCAGCCAGCGCCTGGCGGTCGCGGCCGCTCCAGCCCAGCCCGAAGCGAGCGGCAATTTCACCGGTCAACCCGCGCCCTTTCAGATACTGAATGGCCTCGGGCGAGCCTCGCAACAGTTTCAGATACAGGCCCTGCGCCTGGTCAAGCGTCTTGGTGTGGCGAGACACTTCGCTTTTACGCTGTGCATCTTGCGCCTGCTGACGCCCCGAGCGGGGCTCTTCGGGCACTGCCATCCCGACTGTGCCCGCAAGCGAACGCACGGCCTCGGGGAAACTTGCACCCGTGTGCTCCATCAGGAACGTGATGGCGCTGCCATGCGCGCCGCAACCAAAGCAGTGATAGAACTGTTTGGTGGGGCTGACGGTGAACGAAGGGGATTTTTCGTTATGAAAGGGGCACAAACCCAGGAGGTTTACGCCGCCCTTGCGCAGCTGAACGTACCGACCCACGACATCTGCGATGTCAACGCGGGTGAGTAGATCCTGAATGAATGAGTCCGGGATCAATAGATCGTGCGCATAAAAAGAAAGGGGCTGTCAATTGACAGCCCCGACACGCGGCTTAGTACATCCGCGGGGGGAGTTGCTGGCTGCGAATACGCTTGTAATGACGCTTGACCGCGGCGGCTTGCTTGCGCTTGCGCTCTGCGGTGGGCTTTTCGTAGAACTCGCGCGAACGCAGCTCGGTCAGCAGACCGGTTTTTTCGATGGTGCGCTTGAAGCGACGCAGTGCGGCTTCAAACGGCTCGTTTTCTTTCAGGCGAACGATAGGCATAAAGGTAATGTGGCCTTATTTGGCTGCAAGCTCCAATGATTGGAAACCCAGCGCTAGTTTGTATTCAAAGCGAATATCGTGAAATAGCCTTCAGGCCGATGACTCTGCTTTGAAGATATTAATAAGCGGTATTCAGCCCAAGATTCTAGCACGCGACGCTCAGGAACGCGACCCTTTTCTGATCCAGGCGTCCAGCTGATGCGGCCGCAGGCTGTCATAGTCCTCGAAAGGCTGATGAATCCAGGGGTTCGTGGGCAATTTATCCACGAAATAGTCAGGCGTCACCTGCGAATGCCCCTTCCACCAGAGCACGGCGCTCTTGATTTCAGTGATGGCCGGGAACTGTCGCTGCAGATGCTCATACACTTTGTTGAAGGTCAGCCCGGTATCGACCATGTCGTCCACGAGCAACACCTTGCCCGACAACGTGCCACGGGTGATGGTGATGAACTGCGCAATATCCAGGTCGCCCTGCTTGGTGCCCGCCGCTTCGCGGTAGCTGCTGGTAGCCAGAATGCCCAGGGGCACGTCGAAGATTCGGGACAGCACGTCACCCACCCTGACACCGCCGCGCGCCAGACACAGGATCTGGTCGAATTCCCAGCCGGAATGGAACACGTTCTGACCCAGACGTTCAATCAAGCGATGATATTCGCTCCAATCGATCCAAAGATCCGACTCGTTATTTTGTGGGTTGCTCATGGGCGGGCTCCGACCTGACACTGATAAAAAAGGCCACCGCAAAAGCGGTGGCCGACATCATAACGCAGCGCAATCAGGCCTGCAGCGGGTTACGCAAGACGATGGTTTCACGACGGTCGGGGCCCGTGGACACCATGGCGATGGGCACGCCACATACTTCGGCCACGCGTTCCAGGTAACGCTGCGCATTCTTGGGCAGCTTGTCGAATTCCGTGATGCCCACGGTGGAATCGGTCCAGCCGGGCAACTCTTCGAACTCGGCTTCGGCCTGAGCCACCGCAAATGCGCCGCTGGGCAGCACGTCACGGAACTCGCCGTTCACGCGATAGCCCACACCCAGACGGATGGTTTCAAGACCATCGAGCACGTCCAGCTTGGTGATGCACAGGCCCGTGATGCCATTCAGACGCACCGAGCGCTTCAGCGCCGCGCCGTCGAACCAACCGCAACGACGCGGGCGACCCGTCACCGACCCGAATTCCTTGCCGATCGTGGCCAGGCGCGTGCCGATCTCATCCATCAGTTCGGTGGGGAACGGACCGGAACCGACGCGCGTTGTGTAGGCCTTGGTAATGCCCAGCACGTAGTCCAGCGCCTGAGGGCCCACACCGGCACCCGCCGACGCCGCACCCGCCAGGCAATTGCTGCTGGTGACAAAGGGATAGGTGCCGTGGTCCACATCCAGCAACGCGCCTTGCGCACCTTCGAACAGCAAACGATGGCCAGCCTGTTGCGCCATGTACAGATTGGTGGACACGTCGTGCACCATGGGGGCAATCACCGGGGCGAGCTTCATGGCCTGATCGCGCACGGCATCGGCCGACACTGCCTCGGCACCCAGATACTGGGTCAGCACGAAGTTGTGATAATCCAGCACTTCTTCCAGCTTGGCGTCGAACTCGGCGGGATTGAACAGATCCTGCACGCGCAGTGCGCGGCGGGCAACCTTGTCTTCGTAGGCCGGCCCGATGCCACGACCCGTGGTGCCGATCTTGCTTTCGCCACGACGCTTTTCACGCGCCTGATCGACCGCCACGTGATAGGGCAGGATCAGCGGGCAGATTTCGGAAATCTGCAGACGCGAACGCACGTCCAGACCCGCGGCCTCCAGCTCTTCGATTTCCTTGAGCAGCGCCTCGGGCGAGAGCACCACACCGTTGCCGATGTAGCACGTAACGCCCGGATGCATGATGCCCGAGGGAATCAGGCGCAGAATCGTCTTCTGGCCATTGATCCAGAGCGTATGACCAGCATTATGGCCGCCTTGAAAACGCACGACGCCCTGAACCGATTCGGCCAGCCAGTCAACGATCTTGCCTTTTCCTTCATCACCCCATTGGGTGCCGATAACCACTACGTTCTTGCTCATATCGATTCTGTCTTGAATGTCCCGGGAAATCATGATTTCCCCAAGGCCCGCCAATACTGCCAGCGGGGGTGAGTCAAAGGGTTTTGACGATCCACCGGCTGTCTTGCAGCACGAGTTCACGATCACAGATGTATTCGTCCTGATCGGACGGGTGGCCAGGCAAGGCCTGAACCACGACTTCGCCGGTGCGACGTAATGCCCGCACCGCCTCAAGTAATTCGGCATCCTGCCCCCACGGCGCCAGAATGGCACATGCGGGTGCTGCAGGAGCAAGCCCGGCTGCCAGCTTGCGCAGGTCCAGGCTGAAACCGGTGGCCGGACGCGCACGACCGAAGGCACGACTGACGTCGTCGTAACGGCCGCCACGCACCAGTGCATCGTGCCAACCCGTGGCATACACCGCGAAGGTCACGCCCGTGTGATAGCCATAGGCACCGATGTCGGCGAGGTCGAACCCCATCTCGACGTCGGGCAACGCATCAACCAGATTTTGCAAGCTGTCGAGCGCGTCACTGATGCCAGGGATGGGCGGCAAGCCCTGCCTTGCGGTCTGCAGAACACTTTTATCGCCGTAAAGCGTAATGAGCAAACGCAAGGCTTGCAGCGTGGTCTGGCTCAGACCGCCCGGCACGTCGGCCAGGTCGCGCAGACCCGGCATGTTCTTCTCACGCAGCAGCGCGCTGACCTGCTCGCCGAATTGCCCACCGGCCGGGTCCGCATCCAGCAAGGCACGCACGACCCCAGGATGACAGATCACCAGACGCGGCGCGTTCACACCTGCGAGTCCCACTGTTTCGAGCAGCAGGCGAATGATTTCCAGATCGGCCTCGAACCCGGCATGGCCGTAGATTTCGGCGCCGATCTGCAGCAACTCACGATTGGACAGGCTATCGGCCGGACGCGTATGCAGCACGGGCCCGCAATAGCAAAGCCGGGTGACGCCAGCCCGATTCAACAGGTGCGCATCGATGCGGGTCACCTGCGCCGTCATGTCGGCCCGCACGCCGAGCGTGCGGCCAGAGAGCTGATCGACCAGTTTGAAGGTGCGCAGATTCAAATCGCTACCGGTACCGGAGAGCAACGAATCAATGTATTCAACCAACGGGGGTGCAACCAGCTCGAATCCGTACGTACGGTACAGATCGAGCAGCTCGCGCCTTAATTCCTCGATGCGCCGGGCCTCGGCCGGGAGAATATCGGCCAGGCTCTCGGGCAGCAACCAATTGCCCATCATCATGCCAACACTGCCTGAAAGACATGCCAGCGCCACCCCTGCACATCAAACACAGGCGACGACACAAAACACGCAAACGAAAAAAAACGGCTGAGAGGGCGTAAGCCCGCTCAGCCGCTGCGGATATGTTTTAAAGCTTACGCAGTATTGTACACGCCTTGAACGACGATGTAAGTGGCAGATCGGGCGGGACTGTCAGGCGTGCGCAACGCCTGCGACAGCCCTGCCCTACTGTGTGTACTGCGTACTGCCTTACTGGGGCGTGGCGATGGCGCCACGACCGTTGACCGACTTCATGAACTGGAAGAAGTCCGAGCTGGGATCGATGACCAGGACATCGCTAGGCTTGGAGAACGCCGAACGATAGGCTTCCAGGCTCTTGTAGAACGTGAAGAAAGCCGGGTCACGGTTATAGGCTTCTGCGTAGATGCTGCTGGCCTGCGCGTCACCCTCACCCATGATGGCCTGAGACTTGGCATAAGCCGTCGCGACGATCTCTTCACGCTGACGATCCGCATTCGCGCGCAGCTTCTCGCTTTCCGCCGCACCGATGGAGCGCAGCTCATTGGCGACACGCGTACGCTCGGCTTCCATGCGGCGATACACCGACTCGGAAATTTCGGGCGCAAACTCAATGCGGCGCAAACGAACATCGACGATTTCAACACCCAGATCGCCTGAGCGACGCTGAACGTTGGCCACGATTTCGGACATCACCTTGTCGCGCTCGGCCGAGACGACGTCCCTGACGGTACGCACGTTGACCGCGGCGTTCAGTGCGTCACGAATGAGCGCCTGCAGACGCTGCTGGGCTGCGGCCTGGTTACCGACGAACGTGATGTAGTACAGACGGGGGTCCGAAATGCGCCATTTGACGTACGAATCGATCAAGAGGTTTTTCTTCTCTTTGGTCTGAATGCGTTCTGCATCAGTCGATTCGATGGTCAGAATGCGCTTGTCGAGCGTCACGACATTCTGAAACGGAGGCGGCGCCTTGAAGTACAGGCCAGGTTCGCTGATGACGCGACGAACCTCACCCAGCGTGAACTGCAGGGCGAAATCGCGCTCGCGCACGATGAAGACACAAGATGACAGAACAGCCAGGGCAATGACCAGACCGACGAGAACAGGGAAAAAGCGTTGCATAGTAATAGTCTCCGGTCTATCAGCGATTCGGGCGGTCACGTGTCAGCGCGTTGCTGTTCACGTTGTTGCCTGACTGGCCAGCGTTGCCGGACGATGACGGTTGAGTACGAATCGGCACCTGCGGAACCGATGGCGTGACCGCACCAGGAAGACTCAGCGCATTGTTCCCGCCCGACGCACGACCTGCATCCTGTGCGCTCTGCTGCATGATCTTGTCCAGCGGCAAATACACCATGTTGTTGCCATTGGCCGTGTCGATCATGATCTTGCTGGAATTCGAGAACACCGACTGCATGGTTTCGAGGTAAAGACGCTCGCGCAGAATCTGTGGTGATTTCTGGTGCTCGTTCAGGATGGATGTGAAGCGCGCGGCATTACCCTGCGCATCGCCCACCACCTTCGCCTTGTAGCCTTCGGCCTGTTCGATCATGCGAGCCTGCTGACCGGCAGCCAGCGGCACGACCTGATTGACATAGGCCTCACCTTCATTGATCTGACGCTCGCGATCCTGACCGGCCTTGACCGCGTCATCGAACGCGGCTTGCACCTGTTCGGGCGGCTGCACGTTCTGGATGGCCACCGATTCGACCTGAATGCCGGTGCTGTAGCGATCGAGAATCTGCTGCATGAGCTTCTGCACTTCCAGCGCGACCTCGGTACGGCCTTCGTACAGCACGAAGTCCATGCGCTGCTTGCCCACGATCTCGCGCATGGCGGTCTCGGCCGCCTGGCGCACGGACTCGTCCGGATCGCGCGTGTTGAACAGATAGTCGCGCGCGCCGTCGCCACCGCGAAGGCGGTATTGGACGGCGAACTGCATGTCGATGATGTTTTCGTCAGTGGTCAACATCAATGCTTCGTTGAGCATCTTATTGTTGGCACTGCCGCGGAAACCCACTTCGAACGTACGCAGTTGCGACACGTTCACCATTTCATTGGCTTGAATCGGATAAGGCAGGCGCCACTGGAAACCAGCGGGCGTGGTCTTCACGTATTTGCCGAATTGCGTAATGACCGCAACCTGACCTTCCTGAACGATGAAGAATCCGCTGGCCAGCCAAGCACCTACCAGCACGACGGCGATGGCACCGCCACCTATGCGCATGCTGCGCGGCGAAGGCGGCTCGCCATTACCACGACCGGGCGGGCGATTGAATCCACCGCCGCCACCATTCTTGTTTCGACCAAACAGCGACCCCAGGCGATTATTGAAATCGCGCCAGACCTCGTCCAGATCGGGGGGACCATCCCCACGGTTACCCGATGGCCGCTTGGGCGGCTCCGAGCCATTATTATTTCCACGACCCCAACCGGGGTCATTCAGATTGAACAGTTTCGTTATTCGACGCATTGTTTTCCACAATCTGACCGGCCTGCCGCTATTGCCCCGCGCAACGCCTCCAGACCAGCGCGCTCCGCAGCGCTTACAAACACCCGGGCAATCGTACCATGGGCATCGACCTCAACCCGTGGCTCGAGCCCAGCCAAATCGATCTTGTTATAGACCAATATCGTAGGGATTTCCGCTGCGCCTATATCGGCCAGCACCTTGTTTACTTCGAATATCTGCTCGTCGCGTTGCGGGCTTGAGGCATCGACCACATGCAACAGCAGATCGGCGTGCACGGTCTCTTCGAGCGTTGCACGAAATGCCGCGATCAGGTTCGGGGGAAGATCGCGAATGAAACCCACGGTATCAGAGATCGTGATGGCGCCCGCGCCTTCGATCCAAATCCGACGGGTGGTCGTGTCCAGCGTGGCGAACAATTGATCGGCGACATACGTGCCGGCCCGCGTCAACGCATTGA